>CAZIVZ010000373.1:0-3769 GCA_964542495.1 uncultured Aquihabitans sp. | reverse complement strand
TGCCCGGCCTCACCATCGTCGGCCTGCCCGACGCCGCCGCCCGGGAGGCCCGTGACCGGGTGCGCGCCGCGGTCACCGCGGCGGGGGAGCCGTGGCCGGCCAAGCGGATCACCGTCAACCTGGCCCCGTCCGCCGACAAGAAGGTGGGCAGCGGGCTCGACCTCGCCATGGCCGTGGCCATCCTCGTGGCCGACGGCCATCTCCCCGCCGCGGCCGTGGCCGATGTGGCGTTCCTCGGTGAGCTCGGCCTCGACGGCACGGTGCGGCCCGTGCCCGGGATCGTCCCGATGGTCGACGCCGTCCGGGCCGACGCGGTGGTGGTGCCGGTGGCGGCGGCGGCCGACGCCGAGCTGGTGGAGGGCCCCAGGGTGCGGCCCGTGGCCACCCTGGCCGAGGTGGTGCTCTCGCTGCGCGGCGACGCCTCGTGGCCGATCCACCCGACACTGCCCGCCGCACCGTCCGCCGAGGCGGTGCTGGACCTGGCCGACGTGCGGGGCCAGCCGGTGGTGCGCCGAGCTCTCGAGGTGGCCGCGGCCGGTGCTCACCACCTGCTCATGGTCGGGCCACCGGGTGCGGGCAAGACCATGCTGGCCAGCCGGCTCCCCGGCCTGTTGCCGGACCTCGATCGAGACCAGGCCATGAGCGCCACCCGGGTGCACTCCGCCGCCGGGCTGGCCCTGCGGGGCGGCCGGGTCACCCGCCCGCCGTTTCGCGCCCCGCACCACACCGCCACCTCCGCCGCGCTCATCGGGGGCGGCACCGAGGCCATGCGACCCGGCGAGGTGAGCCTGGCCTCGAGCGGCGTGCTGTTCCTCGACGAGCTGGCCGAGTTCGCGCCGTCGGTGCTCGACGCTCTCCGCCAGCCGCTCGAGGACGGCGTGATCCGGATCAGTCGGGCCCGGTTCTCGATGTGCCTGCCGGCACGGGTGCTGCTGGTCGCGGCCATGAACCCCTGCCCCTGCGGCGAGGCAGGCCGCCCGGGAGCGTGCCGCTGCCCGGACGGCCTCCTCGCCCGCTACCGCCGTCGCCTGTCCGGACCGCTGCTGGACCGGTTCGACCTTCGGGTCGACGTGTTGCGCCCCGAGGTGGAGGAGCTCCTCGGTGGCGAGCCGGGCGAGGCCACCGCCGTGGTGGCAGCACGGGTGGCGGCGGCTCGTGAGCGGGCCATCCAACGGGGCGTGGGGGCCAACGCCGAGCTCGAGGGTCACGAGCTGGACCACTGGGCGCCGTTGGCGCCCGAAGCCCGTGACCTCCTGGCCACCGTGTTGCGCACCGGTCGTCTCAGCGCCCGAGGGCTGGCGCGGGTCCGGCGGGTGGCGCTCACCCTCGCCGACCTGGCGGCGCACGAAGGTCCCCTCACGGTCGGTCAGGTCGGCACGGCCCTACAGCTGCGGGCCGACGTGGCTGGCACCCAGGGGATGGCGGCATGACCGGGCCGTCGTCGCCGACCGACGTGGATCGGGACGCGCTGGCGTGGGCCGACGCGGCCGCCCACCTCGTGGCGCTGGCGCAGCTACCCGGGATCGGTCCGGCAACGCTGCTGCGCTGGCACCGGGGCATCGGCGCCCGCGCCGCGTGGCACGTGCTACGGCGGGGGAGCACGCCGGAGATCCTCGCCCTGGCCGGCCCGCTGTCCCGCCTCTCGGAGGAGGCCGTTCCGCCACTGGTGGCCGTCGCCCGGGGTCTGGACCCGCACCGCGAGCTGGAGCGCCACGGCGAGCAGGGCCGCCGCGTCCTGGTGGAGGGCACCGCGGGATACCCGGCCCGGTTGCTCCACGACCCCGCCCCACCGGCGGTGCTCTTCGCGGCCGGGGACCCTTCGGTCCTGTGCCAGCCTTCGGTCGCCGTGGTCGGCACCCGCAACGCCACCCGCGCCGGCCGTGACCTGGCGGCCGGCTGGGGTGCCGAGCTGGCCGCCGCCGGTGTGGCGGTGGTGTCGGGGCTGGCGCTCGGCATCGATGCCGCCGCCCACCGCGGGGCCCTCCACGCGGCGTCCCTCGCCGAACCGGACCAGCCGCCGGGGGCCACGGTGGGGGTCGTGGCCGCTGGGCTCGACATCGCCTATCCCCGCCGCCACGCCGAGCTGCACCGCGACGTGGCCCGCCACGGGGTCCTCCTCTCCGAGGTTCCGCTCGGGGTGCGCCCCACGTCGTGGCGCTTCCCCGCCCGCAACCGCATCATCGCCGGGCTCGCCGACGCCGTGGTGGTCGTGGAGTCGCGCTCGGTGGGGGGTTCCATCCTCACGGCAGGTGAGGCTCTGGACCGGGGGGTGCCGGTCCTCGCCGTTCCCGGCCATCCGGGTGCGCCCGCGTCGGCGGGCACGAACGATCTCCTGTTCGACGGCGCCGCCCTCGTGCGGTCCGCCGCCGACGTCTTGGCCCACCTCGGCCTTGCGGCGCCGGCGCCTCCCTCAGCCCACCGGCCGGAGGACCTGCCGCTCGACGCCACCGGTCAGGCGGTGCTGGCGGCCATCGGCGACCAGCCGAGCGCCCTGGCCGAGGTGGTGGCCCGCTGCGAGCTGGACCTCGAGGACGTGGCCGGCGCCCTGGTGGCGCTGGAGGCGGCCGGTCGCGTGGTCCGCTCCGCCGGCTGGTACGAGCAGACCTCGCCGCGGCGGTCGGGCCGATGAGCCCGTCGGGGCCGTTCGGCCGATGGGTGGGTTCGGTACGGTGGGCCCGTGGGCTGGGAGCTGGACGTGTTCCTGGGGTCGTTGACCGCCGCGGCACCGGCCACGATCGACGCGTACCGCCGGGATCTCGACGACTTCACCCGCTGGGCCGCAGATCGCCAGGTCACCACGCCCGCCGAGGTGGACCGTCGGGTCCTGCGGCAGTACCTCGTGCACCTCGGGGACCGCGACGCGGCACCCCGCACGGTGGCCCGGCGCACCTCGGCGCTGCGCCGATACTTCCGCTGGGCCACCCGCACCGGGCGCCTCGCCGCCGACCCGTCGCTCACCCTCCGGGCGCCGCGCGGCACCGGTCGGCTGCCTCGGATCCTCCACGACGACCAGTTGCAGCAGCTGCTCGAGCCCCCCGCGGCCACCTCGCCCGACCCTGCGACGGCCGGCGCTGGTGCCGGGGCCGGGGCTCCCGACGACCGGCTGCTGCGAGCGCGCCGGCTGCGAGACGATGCCGTCCTCGAGGTGCTCTACGGCAGCGGCCTGCGCGTCGCGGAGCTCTGCGGGCTGCGACGCGAGGACCTGGCGCTCGACCGCGGCCAGGCGCTGGTGTGGGGCAAGGGCTCCAAGCAGCGGGTCGTGCCGCTGTCCGAGCCGGCGGTGGCTGCGCTCGCCGCCTGGCTGGCCGATGGCCGTCCCACCCTTGCGACAGCAGGTACTGGTGCCGATGTGGTCTTCGTGAACCAGCGCGGCAACCCCCTGACCCCGCGCGACTGCCGCCGGATACTGGATCGGCGATCGCCGGAGCCCACCCACCCCCACGCGCTGCGCCACACCTTCGCGACCCACCTGCTCGACGGTGGGGCGGACCTGCGGGCCGTGCAGGAGCTGCTCGGCCACGCAGACCTCGCCACCACCCAGATCTACACCCACGTGAGCCGCGAACGGCTGCGCCAGGTGTTCGACGAGACGCACCCCCGTGCCTAACGGACGGGGAGAGCGATGAGCGCGGAGGGGATCGCGGACCTCTGGCGGGCCTACCGCGCCGACCGGACCCGAGACCAGCGCGATCGGCTGATCCTGCACTACTCGCCGCTGGTCAAGTACGTCGCCGGGCGGGTGGGGGTCGGGCTGCCCCAGAACGTGGAG
>CAZIVZ010000372.1:0-3795 GCA_964542495.1 uncultured Aquihabitans sp. | reverse complement strand
CCCTCGGCGAGGAAGTGCTCGACCTTCTTGGTCTTGGTGTCGAAATCTCCGCCACCGATCTTGGGCCGGTACTTCATCTCCTTGATCACGACATTGGTGCTCTTACGTCGCGATTCCTTGGCCTTCTGCGCCGTCTCGTACTTGTACTTGCCGTAGTCCATGACCCGGCAGACGGGTGGGTTGGCCTTGTCAGCCACCTCGACGAGGTCGAGGTCGAGCTCTCGGGCGAAGATGAGGGCCTCGGGCAACGGCTTGATCCCCACCTGTTCGCCGTCGGGGCCGACGAGTCGGACCTCTCGGGCACGGATGCGGTCGTTGATCCGGGGCTCGTTGTTGCTGGGGGGCGGTGCTATGGCCGGGTGCTCTTCATGTGGTGCGTAGGTCCTCCCTGACGCAGGTCGTACAGAACGGGATCACACCCACCTCGGTGCGAAAAGCAACGAAGCGGATGCCGGAAAGCCGACATCCGCTGACACCCGGAGGTGCTGGCAGCATCGACCCGGACGCACGGTCGCCCCGAGGAGCGGTGGCCGGGTGGGGGCGAGACCCCGCTTTCCCTGGTTGTTTCGTGTCGTAGGGTACCAGCGCACCGCCCCGGTCCCGCAACTCCGCCCCCGTCGGCCGAGCCCGTGACCGGCGGTCACATCCCCGAACGAACCTCCCTGGAGAAGGCAACCCATGAGCCTGTGGACCCCCGACGGCGAGCGCCGCGTCGACCCCGCTGCCGCCGAGCCCGCACCGGGTGGGCCCGGTCCGGTCGGTCCCGACGGTCAGCAGCTCACCCCCGAGCAGGAAACCGAGGCCCACCAGATCGCCGCCGAGATGGCGGCGGTGCGCGAGCAGCTCGCCCAGGCACCGGCGGCGGTGGTCATCGCCAACCACGCCATGGGCTGCTACGAGCTCGCCGCGATCCACCTGTCCAACCAGCCACCAGGCCTGGCCGAGGCCCAGCTCGCCATCGACGCCTTCGGCGCCCTCCTCGGGGCCCTGTCGGGCCGCCTCGGCGAGGACGAGGCCACGTTGCAGGACGCCCTCGCCCAGATCCGCTTGGCGTTCGTGCAGATCAAGGCCTCCTGGGAGGGCGGCGCCACCGAGGCGCCCGTCTCACCCGCCACCACCGAGGAGGACGGCGGCGACTGACCCGGCACCCGTCTCCCCAGTTCTCCTTGCAGGACCGACCCGAACCGGGCACCTCCCGCAAGCAGAACCCGACCGAACCCGGCCCACCGGCGTTCTCCTTGCAGAGCCGATCCGATCTGGGCACCTGCTGCAAGCAGAACCAGAACAGACCCTGGGTTCCGGGTCAGGTCGGGGTGACGGCGACGGCCTCGAGGCCGGTGGGGCCTGGTTCCACGCGGTAGGTGACGGCGGCTCCCGTCGGCACGGTGCGACTGCCGTCGGCGATCCGGGTGCAGTGGAAGGCCCAGGTGCACCCCGTGAGGTCGTCGACCACCGTGCCGGCGCCGACATGGTCGTCGAAGGCGGCGACCGCACCGGTGCGCGCCGTGAAGACCCGGGCCAGGTCGGACATGTCGCTGCTCCCCATCAGTGGACGATCTTCGCGAGCGGGAGCTCGATGATGTCCGACGCCCCCGCGTCCTTCAGGGCCGGGATCAAGATGTTGATCTCCCGCTTGGCCACGACCGTCTCGATGGCGTAGCCGTCGACGCCGTGCAGCTTCGACACGGTGGGCGCCTTCATGGCCGGCACCAATCGGATCACGGAGTCGAGGTCGGCCTCCCCCACGTTCAGCTTCACCAGGACCTTGCCGCGCGCCTCGAGCACCCCTTGCAGCAGGGTCCGCACCTGGTGCATGGCGTGGGCCTTGGTGGGGTCGGCGTAGGCCGCCGGGTGGGCCACGAGCTCGGTGTAGGACTGGAGGATCTCGTCGATCTCCTTGAGGCCGGCGGCGCGGATGGCCCGCCCGGTCTCGGTGATCTCCACGATGGCGTCGACGATGTCGGGGACCTTGGCCTCGGTGGCGCCGTAGCTGAGACGGATGTCGGCCTCGATGCCCTTGGCGTCGAAGAACCGGCGCGTGACCTCGGGGTACTCGGTGGACACGCGCACGCCCGGTGGCAGGTCCTCCACCCGCTCCACGGGGGAGTCCCCGGCGACCGCCACGACCATGCGGATGGGGCGGGCGGTGGCCTTGGAGTACTGGAGCTCACCGAGCGACACCATGTCGCTCGCCGTCTCCTCGATCCAGTCGCGCCCGGTGATGCCGAGGTCGAAGCGGCCCTCGGCCACGTACATCGGGATCTCCTGCGGGCGCAGGATCCGCACCGAGTCGATGCGGGGATCGTCGATCGTGGCCTTGTAGTCCACCGTGGACGACCGGTTCACCTGGAGGTCGGCGGCGGCGAACAGGTCGAGGGTGGCCTTCTCGAGGGAGCCCTTGGGCAGTACCAGCTTCAGCACGCGACGACGGTACCGGGCGGGGCCGAGCGCCGACGAAGTCGACCCCGGCTCCGAGCGGGCGGCGGCCGGGTCAGCCCACCCCGAGCAGGTCGACCACGAACACGAGGGTCTCGTTGGGGCCGATCACGCCGCCGGCGCCACGAGCGCCGTAGCCCTTCTCCGGCGGGATCGTGATGCGGCGACGGCCGCCGAGGCGCATGCCGGCCACGCCCTCGTCCCAGCCGGCGATGACCTGGCCGGCGCCGAGCCGGAACCCGAAGGTGTCGCCGCGGTCCCACGAGGCGTCGAACTGCTGGCCGTTGGACCACGACACGCCCACGTAGTGGACCTCGACGGGCTGGCCGGCGGTGGCCTCGGGCCCGTCGCCCAGGGCGAGGTCCTCGAGGACGAGGTCGGTGGGCGGCGGCCCCGCGGGGATGGTGATCTCAGGCTTCGTCATGGCCCCGGACCCTACCGGCGGACCGCCCGCTCCCCTCAGGTGGGGTCAGGCCCGGCGGATGCGGCGGACCAGTGTGGCCATCTCGACGGCGACCTTGGCGCCGTCCTCGCCGACGTTGTGGCCGCCGACGCCCTCGGACCGGGCCAGGGCCTGGTCGAGGTTCTCCACCGTGAGGACACCGAACGCGATCGGCACCCCCGTGTCGAGCTGGGCCCGCTGGATGCCCGCCGCGCACTCCCCCGCCACCGACTCGTAGTGGGTGGTCTCGCCGCGGATGACGCAGCCGAGGCACACCACGGCATCGGTGCGGCCGGACTGGGCCCAGGTCTTGGCCGCGAGCGGGAGCTCGAAGGCTCCCGGCACCCAGACCTCGGTGACATCTGAGGTGTCGACCCCCGCCGCGGCCAGGCCCCTTCGCACCCCGTCGAGGAGGCGGAGGGTGACGTGGGAGTTCCAGCGGGCGCTGATGACGGCGACGCGCAGCCCCTTGCCATCGAGCACGACCTCGGGTGCTGCGTCCGCCTGGTGGTCGCCGGCCACGCTCAGCGCTCCCCGTCGTCGACGGCGACGACGTCGTCGGCCGACCTCGGGCTGACGGCACCGGCGGGATCAGCGGGGAGGTCGTCGAGGCCCTCGAGCAGGTGGCCCATCTTCTCGGCCTTGGTCTTGAGGTAGCGCAGGTTCTCCGGGTTCGGTGCCGTGATCGACGGCACCCGGCGGGTGATGTCGAGCCCGAAGCCGTCGAGACCGCCGTACTTGGCCGGGTTGTTGGTGATGATGCGCATGGAGGTGACACCGAGGTCGACGAGTATCTGCGCCCCGATGCCGTACTCCCGGGAGTCGATGGGCAGGCCCTGGAGCTCGTTGGCCTCCACGGTGTCGTGGCCCTCGTCCTGGAGCTCGTAGGCCCGGATCTTGTGGCCGATGCCGATGCC
>CAZIVZ010000371.1:0-3812 GCA_964542495.1 uncultured Aquihabitans sp. | reverse complement strand
TGTCGAGCAGCACCCAGTCGGTGGCGACGAGGCGCTCGAGCCGCAGGGTGTTGTCCAGGCTGTTGCCGCCCGCGCGCTGGCCGAGGGCCTGGCCGATCCCGAACGGCACGTAGTCGCCGAGGATGGCGAGGGCGGCGGCCGACGGCTCGAGCAGATCGGGGATGCGCGCCCACAGCGCCGAGCGACCGCCGGGGGCGGGGTTGCCGAGCATCTGCTCCCAGGACCGCGCGCTCGCCAACCGCACGTCGAGCCGGCTCATGATCGACTCGTCGCCGGGCAGCCGCAGCGGGCGCGGGTCGCACTCGTCGGGCGCGGGGACGGCGAGCGGCACCGCCCAGGACTCCTGCACCGGCAAGTCCCGCGATCCGAGGGCAGCGTTGACCGTGAAGATCTCCCGGTCGGCCACGTGGCCCACGGCGCGGGCCTGCGTGCTCTGGCGGCCGGCCACCGCGACCGTGACGTCGACGTCGACCACCGAACCAGGCTGGGCGTAGGACAGGTACTGAGCGGTGGCCCACACCAGCGGGCGCTCGGTGGTGCCCTCCATGGCGGCGATGGCCGCGCCCAGCCCGCACCCGCCGAAGAGGAACCCGCCGCTGGTGGAGAGCCCTGGGGTGACCGGGAAGTGCCAGCGGTAGGGGTTGTGGGTGGCCTCCAGGCCGAGGAACTCCCGTGCATCCACGGCGGGCACCCTACCGGGGGCCGACCGGCTGGCTTCCCGAGTCGCCGACGCCGGTAGCGTCGCCCGCCATGTCGCTTCGCCACGTCGTCCTGCTCCGCTTCCACGAGGGCACCGACCATGCCCAGGTGGAGGCCCTTGCCACCGCGCTGCGCGAGCTGCCGGCCCTGATCCCCGGCCTGGACGGCTACGGGGTGGGCGCGGACCTCGCCCTCGCCGATGGCACCTGGGACTTCGGGATCTCGGCCGACTTCGCCAGCGAGGCCGACTGGGCCGCCTACCAGGCCCACCCCGAGCACCAGCGCGTGATCGCCGAGCACGTCCGGCCCATCACCGCCGAGCGCGCAGCCGTGCAGTTCGCCACCTGATGCTGCGGCCGCTGCCGTACGATCCCGCGCCATGACCGATGCACCGTGGTTGGGGGATGCCTGTTCGCTGGTGGACGAGCTCCGGGCGGGCCGTCGCTCGCCCCTGGAGGAGCTGGAGGCCACGCTCGCCGCCATCGAGCGCAGCGAGCTCAACGCGTTCACGTTCGTCGATGAGGAGGGCGCCCGAGCGGCGGCGGCCGACGCCGACACCACGCTGCCCTTCGGCGGCGTCCCCGTGGGCATCAAGAGCCTCGAGCGGGTGGCGGGATGGCCCGACACCGAGCAGTCGCTGGTGTTTGCCGATCGCCGCGCCACCGAGAGCAGCACCAACGTCGAACGCCTGCGCCACCGGGGCGGGATCGTGGCGGTGGGCCAGACGCTCGCCTCGGAGTTCGGCGGTCTCAACATCTCCACGAACCGCATCAGCGGCACGTGCCACAACCCGTGGCAGCAGGGCGCCACCGCAGGCGGGTCGTCGGGCGGGTCCTCGGCGGCCGTGGCCGGCGGGCTGGTCACCATCGCGTCGGGCGGCGACGGCGGCGGCTCCATCCGGATCCCGGCCGGCTTCACCGGGCTGCTCGGCATGAAGGGCACGGCCGGCCGAGTCCCCCGGGGGCCGCGCACGCTGATCCACCCGATGACCGTCGTCCTCGGCTGCCAGGCCCGGTCCGTGCGCGACGCCGCCCGCTGGTACGACGTGGTCACCGGGTTCGATGCCCGCGACCCCTACTCGCTGCCCCGAATCGACGGCTGGGAGCGGGACCTCGGCACGTTCGACCTGTCCGGCAAGCGGGTGGCCATCGCCCCCACCTTGGGGAGCGCGGTGGTGCGAGACGAGGTGCAGTCGCGCGTGGTGGCCGCCGCCGAGGCCCTGGCCCGCGATGCCGGGCTGCGCGTGGTGGATGTGCCGGTGGCGCTCCCCCCGCTCGACCTCACCTGGGCGCTGGCCAACCTGGCGGGCCTCCACGGCGACCTCGCCGGCCTCTGGCCCGACTGCCGAGACCAGCTCACCAAGGAGATCGCCTTCGGCATGGAGATGGCGGAGAAGCTCGTCGACGTGCACGTGGTGGCCAAGGGCGAGGCGGCCCGCACCGAGGCCAACGAGCGCATGGCGGCACTCTTCGACCAGGTCGACTTCGTGATCTGCGCCACCAACCCCGACACCGCGTTCCCCGCCCACGTGTCGTCCAACACCCGGGTGGGTGCTCAGAAGGTGGAGTTGGGCAACAACGGCGCCCTCACCATCCCCGCCAACATCTCCGGCAACCCGGCGGTGTCGATCCCGATCGAGCCGTTCCAGGGCCTCCCGGTGGGCATGCAGATCATCGGCCGCCACCACGAGGACCAGCTTCTGCTCGACCTGGCCCGGGTGGTCGAGCGGACCACCCCCTGGGCGCTCGTCGCCCCCGGCGCACCCTGCTGACCCGGGAACATCCGAACACCTGCACGATGTTGGAGCAGGTGTGGGAGCGCTCGCAGCGAGCCCGCAATCGAACCTGTCACCCCCCCTGTGGAGACTGTGGCCATGGAACGGCAGCTCACCCTCATGGAGACCCCCAAGCCCTGGCGCCTGAGCGAGCGCACCCGCGAGATCGGTCGTCGGGGCATCGCCGAGGCCCGTGCCGCGCTGGCGCAGCACCGGCCCGAGCCCGACGATCGCGGTCACCGCTCCGCCGCCTGATCACGATCGGGCCCGGTGGCTCCGGTGGCTCGGGCGGGTCGGCCCATTAGTCGAGCGTGCGGGTGTCCTGGTCCTCGATCACCAGGCGGTCGCCCGGGCGCAGGTGCCCCGCGTACCAGCCGGCCCGCCCCTCGTAGGTGGCGGTGGCGGGCAACTGGAAGCGGCGACCGAACCGCGTGTCGCCCCACCGCGGCTCCTCGCCACCCACGGGCCACACCTTGAAGTCGAGCACCCGACCCTGGACGCGAGCGCAGATCCGCCACGGCAGCTTCATGAGGCCGTTGGCCGGCCCGAAGGTGCGGGAGAGGTCGGCACCGCCCGCATAGGTCACCGGCACGGAGCCACGGGGATGCCGGGCCGTGTCCCAGACGTGGACGTTGAAGCCGAAGCGCGCGCCCCACACGATGTTCCCGGTCACGGTGACGGCCCGCACCCGGGGGCCGTCGCCGCGCACCCGCAGGGCCACGCCGGCCTGGGTCAGCCCGGTCCACGACACCCAGGTGGCGCACGTCTGCTGGTCGGTGGCCACCGCCCCACCGGCGGGCACCCACACGATCCGTGTGTTGCCCCCGGTGTTGGTGGCATCGGCGCGCACCGTGGTCCGCTCCCCGACCGGGGCGACGAAGAACCGGTCGCGCCCGTCGGTGGTGAGCGGGTAGACGCGCGCTCGCGGCGCAGAGCGCGCCGCCGCCACACGGGGCACCGGCGCCACGGCCGCGGCCCGCACGCCGCCGGACCCGTCGCCGGTGGCGCCCAGCTCGCACCCGAACGAGGCCACCGCCATCACCACCGCGCCGCCGACGGCGAGGACGGCACGAACCGACCGGCGCCGGGTGGGCGGGACCGCTGACCGGTGCCCCGGTGCTGGTGCTGGCATGCCCTCCCCTTCGCGGACCTGGTCGTCGGTGATCGCCCTTTGGGCTTCCGGCGGCCGTCCGCCGCGCAGACGCCAAAGGTAGACGCGACGCACGGGTCCCGCTCGACTCGGCGCGGGCCCCGGGCACGTTCTTGACCGGTCGGTCAAGAGGGCGGGTACGATCGCCCCATGAGCGAGGTCGTGATCGTCGAAGCCGTCCGCACCCCC
>CAZIVZ010000370.1:0-3814 GCA_964542495.1 uncultured Aquihabitans sp. | reverse complement strand
CACGTAGTGGAAGTGGGCGACGATGTAGTAGGTGTCGGTCTGCTGGGTGTCGGCCGGGGCCAGGGCGTGCGTGACGCCCGAGAGGCCTCCGATGGTGAACATGGTGACCAGGCCGATGGCGTACAGCATCGGGCTGTCGAAGGTGAGCTTGCCGCCCCACATGGTGGCCATCCAGTTGAGCACCTTCACGCCCGTGGGCACGGCGATGAACATGGTGGAGATGGAGAAGGCCGCCACCGAGATGGGGCCGACGCCGGAGGCGAACATGTGGTGCGCCCACACGCCCCAGCCCATGAAGCCGATGGCGATCCCGGAGAACACCATGAACGGGTACCCGAAGATCGGCTTGCGGGCGAACACCGGGATCACCTCGGACACGATGCCGAAGGTGGGCAGGATCAGGATGTAGACCTCGGGGTGTCCGAAGATCCAGAACAGGTGCTCCCAGAGCAACGGGTCGGCACCCATTCGGGTGTTGAAGAACTGGGCGCCGAAGAGCCGGTCGAACATCAGCAGGAACTGCGCGGCGGTGAGCACGGGCACCGCGAACAGCAGGAGGAACTGCACCACCAAGCTCATCCAGGTGAAGACGGGCATCTTCATGAGCGTCATGCCCGGGGCCCGCATGTTGAGCACCGTGGTGATGAGGTTCACCGCGCCCACCAGCGAGGCGATGCCGGCGATGAGCAGACCCATGTTCCAGAAGTCGATGCCGTGGGTGGGCGAGAACCGCACGCCGCTGTTGGGGGCGTACATGAACCAGCCGCCGTCGGCACCGCCGCCGAGCAACCACGCTGAGTTGAGCACCAGTCCGCCGGCCAGGAACACCCAGAACGACAGGGCGTTGAGCCGCGGGAAGGCCACGTCTCGTGCGCCGATCTGCAGCGGCATGAGGTAGTTCATGAACGCGGCGCCGAGCGGCATGATCACCAGGAAGATCATGGTGGTGCCGTGCATCGTGTACACCTGGTTGTACAGGTCGGCGCTCAGCAGCTTGCCGTTGGGGGTGGCGAGCTGGAGGCGGATCAGCATCGCCTCGATGCCGCCGATCACGAAGAAGGCGAGCGCGGCGGTGCCGTACATGATGCCGATGCGCTTGTGGTCCACCGTGGTGATCCAGCCGCGCCAGCCCTTGGCCTCTCCGGGCCGGGCGAACACGCCCATGGGGCGGGTGGTGAGCTCACCACCGGACCCCAGGGCGAGTGGTCCTTCTGCGAGGGACATGGCTCGCTCCTACTTCAGCGTCGTCAGGAAGGCGACCAGATCGTCGATCTGGTCTTCGGTCAGGTTGAAGTTGGGCATCCCCCGGCTCTCGGTGGACGGCACCTCTCCGGGGTGCATGGCCTTCTCGGCCGGCGGGTTGCGCAGCCAGGCCTCGAGGTCGTTGCGGTTCAGGCATCGCTCGAGCCCGCTCTCGGTCTGGGCCCAGTCCTGGCCGAGGGCCTTGCACTCCTTGGTGGGCTTGCGGAGATCGAACTTGGCACCGGCGAAGGTGGTCCGGCTCATGAAGTGCAACAGGTTGGGCACCGCGCCGGAAACCTGGTTGACCGGTGGCGTGTACTCGTAGACCTCGGTGGCCTTCGCCGGGTCGTCGGGAGACGAGTTGGGGTCGGTCATGCCCGTGAGGCGGTGGCAGGACGTGCACTGGCCGGCGAAGGCGGCCCAGCCCCGCTGCGCCGCTTCCTCGGTGGGGTTCTCGAACGAGGTGAGCTGGTGCTCGGTCCAGGCGTCGAACCCCTTGCGGTCGAGCGCCACCACCTTGATGCGCATCTCGGCGTGCGACAGGCCACAGAACTCGGTGCACTGGCCGATGTACTCGCCCGGCTTGTCGGCGTTGATGGTGAGCGGGTGGGTGCGGCCGGGCACGGCGTCCTTCTTGCCGTTGAGCGCCGGAGCCCACCACGAGTGGATGACATCTCGCGACTTGATGTGCAGGGAGATGTCCTCGCCCGACGGGATGACCAGGTCGTTGGCGGTGACGATCTCGTCGAACTCCCCGTCGCCGTTCAGGTCGTAGCGGTACTCCCACCACCACTGCTGTCCGTAGATCTCCACCTGGAGCGCTTCGTCCTTCGGCTTCTGGGCCAGATCGAAGATGGTGACCACGGTGATGATGCCGATCACGCCGAGCACCACCGCCGGGAGGATGGTCCAGGCGATCTCGAGCTTGAAGTTGCCGTGGACCTGCTCGGGGAACTCGCTGAGGTCGTCGCCCTCCTGGGCCCGGAACTTGATCGCCACGAACAGGGCGCCGCCGAGGATGAGCACGAACACCACACCCGCCACGGCGAACACCGGGTTGATGAGGTCGTTGATGATCTCGGCCTTGGGGCCCTTGGGCTTGAGGGTGGTCTGCGGAGCGTCCGACGCGCACGAGGTGGCGAACAGGACCACGCCGACGAAGAGCGGCGCGAGCTTCAGCAGGCGCGTGCGGGCGCCAGCGGTCATGGTTCCTCCTCGGGTGGTCATCGGTTCCCCACCCAGATCACGGCTGAGGTGGGCGCGGGCAGCGGGGCCAGGCCCGATTCGCCCCCGCCCTCGGTGGAGTGGTTCTCCTCGCCTCCGTGGTCTCGCTCACCGGCGACGGCGGCGACGACACCTCCGGCGAGGATCGCGATGCCGCCGACGAGCAGGATCGCCGCGACCACCGACTGCGAGACCTGCGGGCGCAGCACGATCAGGGCGCCCAGGGCCAAGATGGCCGCCGGCACCAGCCCGAAGACCAGGTAGGAGCCGGTCTTGGGCAGGGCGAGCAGGATTCGGGACACGGCCAGGACGAGGCCGGCGATGCCGATCACCGCGAGGCCCGGGTACTCCACCGGCTGCATGAAGCGGTTGCGGATGGACCGGTTGACCTCGGGGTCGCCGGTGGCCCGGTCCGACCAGGCCCGGACCGCCCACTCCACCAGGCAGATGGCCAGGCCCACCATGCCGATGGTGAACATGACCGGGCCGACGGCCAGGCCGATCACCACGGCTGCGGCGGAGAAGGCGGCCACGACGGGCCAGTAGTTGGCGGTGACGGGCGCCTCGACCTCGGGCACGGCCTCGAGCCCGAGCACCTGGGCCTCGGCCTCGGGGTCCGCGTCTCGGAGGGCGGAGAGGAAGATGCCGAGGAACAGCGCCACCACGGACAGGCCCACGAGCAGCGTGTAGCCGGTGTGGTCGCCGACGTAGCCCTTGTAGCCGAGCGTGAGCGGCCCGATCAGGGAGTCCATGCCGATGGCGTGGTCTCCCGTGGCCGCCGACCAGAGGACGGCCGAGAGCAGGCCGAAGGCGGCCAGGGCGAACAGGAACTTGGCACCGGTCTTGTACATCTGGGTCCTACTTCGTGACGTAGATCGCGAGCCAGATCACCGCGAAGGCGGCGATGGTGACGTACCAGTACAGGGCAGCGGCCACCAAGCCCTCGCGGTCTCGGCCGTGGTACTCGCCGCCGAGGGTCCGGAAGGTCATGACGCCGGCGTAGAGCAGGCCGCCCACCACCATGGCCAGGTGCAGGCCGGTGATCGCGTAGATCATCACGCCCTGCGAGGTGGCCACCGGCAGGTGCATCTGCGAGTAGAGGAACGTGG
The DNA here is from genome assembly GCA_964542495.1 of uncultured Aquihabitans sp. Lineage (GTDB taxonomy): Bacteria > Actinomycetota > Acidimicrobiia > Acidimicrobiales > Iamiaceae > Aquihabitans. The sequence continues at coordinate 239 of CAZIVZ010000370.1, read as the reverse complement.
TGGCGTTGATCACGGCGACGCCGAAGAAGATCGTGAGGCCGAGCGCCAGGTACGCCATCTGGCGGTCGTTGCGGCCCACGGCGTCGACGGCCCACCACATGGTGACCCCGGAGATCAGCATCGTGGCCATGGCCATGTTGCCGGGCGTGAGCGGGATCGTGACGCCGTCGGGCAGCCAGGGGCCGCCCTCGGCCAGCACGGTGGCCCGGGCCGAGAGGTAGAAGCCCACCAGGCCCACG
>CAZIVZ010000369.1:0-3818 GCA_964542495.1 uncultured Aquihabitans sp. | reverse complement strand
CCCGAGGTCCGACGGTGGGCGTGCCATACATCCCGCTGACCACCACCCCGACGACCGGGTGGTGGCCCTCGACGCCCTCACCTACGCCGGGGTGCGCGAGAACGTCGACGGCCTGCCCGGCGTCACGTTCGCCCACACCGACATCGGCGACACCGACGCGGTGGCCGCCCTGCTCGAGGCCCACCAGGTGGACGTGGTGGTGAACTTCGCCGCCGAGTCCCACAACAGCCTGGCGATCGTGGACCCGGCCCGGTTCTTCCGCACCAACGTGCTGGGCACCCAGGGCCTGTGCGAGGCGGCCAAGCGCGTGGGCGTGGCCCGGTTCCACCACGTGTCCACCTGCGAGGTGTACGGCGACCTGGCGCTCGACGCCACCGACATCTTCACCGAGGAGTCGCCCTACCGCCCCCGCACGCCGTACAACGCGTCGAAGGCCGGCGGCGACCACGTGGTGCGGGCGTACCACGAGACCTGGGACCTGCCCATCACGATCACCAACTGCGCCAACAACTACGGGCCCTACCAGTTCCCCGAGAAGGTCATCCCGTACTTCACCACCCTGGCGCTGCAGGACCAGCCCATGCCGCTGTACGCCTCCACCGACAACCGCCGCGAGTGGATCCACGTGGTGGACCACTGCCGGGCCATCGAGCTGATCCTCGACCGCGGTCGGGTGGGCGAGACCTACCACGTGGGCACCGGGGTGGAGCAGAGCGTGATCCAGATCGCCGACACGATCCTGGCCCACCTCGGCAAGCCCGACTCGCTCAAGACGATCGTGCCCGACCGCCCCGGCCACGATCGGCGCTACGTCCTCGACTGGTCGAAGATCCAGCGCGAGCTCGGCTGGGAGCCCACGGTCGGGTGGGACGAGGGGATCGCCGCCACCATCGACTGGTACGCCGCCAACGCCGCCTGGTGGGAGCCGCTGCGCGACCGCGCGCCGGTGGCCGAGGGCACGGCCTGGTCCAGGGGAGCGCGCGCCGCACCGTCCTCGTCACCGGCGCGGGCGGCCAGGTGGGCCGCGAGGCCACCGTCCGCTTCGAGGCCGCCGGCTGGGACGTGGTGGCCCACGACCGTTCGGGGCTCGACGTCACCGACCGCGCCGACGTGCTCGCCGCGGTGGTGGCGGCGTCCCCCGACGCCGTGGTCAACCTGGCGGCGTGGAACGCGGTCGACCGGGCCGAGACCGAGGTCGACGCCGCTTACGCCGTGAACGCCCTGGCCGTGCGCCACCTGGTGGCCGCCTGCCGGCGCACCGGTGCCCGCCTCTGCCACGTGTCCACCGACTACGTGTTCGACGGGACCAAGGCGGGTGCCTACGTCGAGTGGGATCGCACGAACCCGCAGTCGGTCTACGGCCGGTCCAAGGAGGCGGGCGAGCAGGAGGCCGGCCCGCTCGACCTGGTGGTGCGCACCTCGTGGGTGTGCGGTGTCCACGGCGCCAACCTGGTGAAGACGGTGCTGGAGCTGGCCGCCGACCCGGACCGCCAGCTCGCCTTCGTGGCCGACCAGGTGGGCTGCCCCACCGTGGCCGGCGACCTGGCGGCCACCCTGGTCTCGCTCGTGTCGGGCGAGCACCACGGGACGTTCCACGCCACCAACGCCGGTGCGGTGAGCTGGTACGAGCTCGTGCGTGAGGTCCTCCGGTTCGCCGGCCACGACCCCGCTCGGGTGCGCCCGATCACCACCGACGAGCTGGACCCGCCGCGACCCGCGCCGCGTCCGCGCAACTCCGAGCTCGACGGGGCCGCCCTGCGCCTCTCGGGCCTGGCGCCGCTGCGGCACCACACCGATGCCGTCGAGGAGCTGGTGGCCACCCTGCTCGCCACCTGACGCTGAGCGGTCGCCCCTTCGCCCTTCGCCCTTCGCCGTTCGCCTTGCGCTCAGCGGTCCACCAGGCTGTGGTAGTGCGCCTCGACCGCGGCGGTGGCCTTGCCGGCGTCGAGCTGGTCGCCCCTGGCCCGCGCCCCGGCCGCGAGCCGGCGGCGGAGCTCGGCGTCGGACACCACCGCGGCGAGGGCGCCCGCCAGGAGATCCGGCCGGTGCGGCGGGACCACCTGACCCTCCTCGCCGGTGGTCACCAGCTCGGCGATGCCGCCCACGTCGGTGGCCACCACCGGGATCCCGAGGGCCAGCGCCTCCATCAGCGCCACCGGGAGGCCCTCGTGGTGCGAGGACAGGCAGAAGACGTCGCAGCCCGACACGACCCGGGCGGCGTCGGGCCGGTAGCCCAGGAAGCGGAGGTGGTCGCCCAGACCGGCGGCGTCGCGGCCGGCCTCGAGCTCGGCGAGCAGCGGGCCCTGGCCCACTGACACGAACCGGGCCTCGGGGTGGCGGCCCACGACGGTGCCGGCGGCGGCGATGAGGTCGGGGTAGCCCTTGGTGCCCCGCAGGTTGGCCACGGTGCCCACCAGCACCTCCCCGTCGCCCACCCCGAGCTCGGCCCGCACTCCGGCCCGGTCGGCGCCGGCCCGCAGCGCGGCCACGTCGATGCCGTGCACCAGGGTGGCGGCGCGTGACGCGGCCGGCTCGGGGAGCGACCGGCGCACCGCCTCGGACACGGCCAGGCGCAGGTCGTCACGCCGCCAGGTGGACCGGTCGAGCACCCGCACGGCCACGTGGTGGCTCTCCCACTGGTTGTGGAGCGTGACAACGAGGCGCGGTCGCCGCTGCGGGCCGAGGGTGGCGAGCACGGCCCGGGCGCCGCTCGCCACCAGCGGCGAGTGGGCGTGCACCACGTCGACGTGGTGATCGACCACCAGGCGACGCAGCCTCGCGAGCCACCGCAGGTCGCCCGGCCGCTCCCCGTGGAGGCACGTGACGGCCACGCCGGCGGCCTCCAGGTCTGCCACGCGTGCGACGTGGGTGCCGAGGAGGTGAGCCACCTCGTAGGTGAACGCCGATCGGTCGCGGTGCCGGGCGGCCTGCACCAGCAGCTCCTCGGCGCCGCCGGCCTCGAGGCCCTTCACGACGTGTAGGACCCGGATGGGGGTCGGAGGGCGACCGCTCACCCGCCGGGCCCGGTTCCGGGGACGAGGTCGTGACGTTCCAGGAGCTCGGTCAGCTCGGCCACCCGGTGGTCCATGGTGTGGGATCCGAGCACCAGGGCCCTGGCCTCCGCCACCCGCTCGGCGGTCCGACGCGGCTGGGCCAGCAGGGCCACCACCGTGTCCCGCAGCTGCTCAGGTGACGCCCAGGTGGGCACGAGGTCGCCGAACAGCTCCTGGACCTCCGGCAGGTCGTCGGACACCACCGGGGTCCCGCATGCCAGCACGTCGAACACGCGGTTCGACAGGAAGCCCCAGCGGCGCATGGTCTCCCAGTGGTCGTTGAGGACCACCTCGGCCGACGAGTACACGGTGGCGAGCTCGTCGAACGGCACGTAGTCGGCGCAGATGGTGTCGGGAGGCACCAGCCCGGCCCACCCGGTGCCGTGAACCGTTGGTCCGAGTCCCCCGGCGAGGGCGTCGGCCACCGCGGCGCGCGGGAAGCCCCGGGTGTTGGCCACCACCGTGACCCGGTGGCGGTGGTGCACGTCGGGGGTGACGGGGCGGAAGTGGCCGGGGTCGGTGGCCTGCAACAGCACCTCCACCGGGGTGTCGGTGAGGGTGCGCAGGTGGGCGGCGTAGCGGTGTGACGCCACCACCACCAGGTCGGCATCATCGCACTCGGCCGACTCGAGGGCCTCGGGGTGGCTGATGACCCACAGCACGTGGCGCTGGCCCGAGGTGCGGCGCACCGGCTCGAGCCCGCGGAGCACCACCCGCAGGTCGCACGCCCGGTCCGCCAGGCCGTCGGCCTGGTCGATGGTGGAC
>CAZIVZ010000368.1:0-3823 GCA_964542495.1 uncultured Aquihabitans sp. | reverse complement strand
CGTGGCCCGGGCGGTCGTGGAGGCAATGGCCTTCCAGACCCGAGACGTGGTCGACGCCATGTGCGCCCACTCGGGCCGGGCCGTCGCCGACCTGCGCGCCGACGGCGGGGCGTCGGCCATGGACCTCCTGCTCCAGCTCCAGGCCGACCAGCTCCAGGTGCCGGTCCTGCGACCGCAGGTGCAGGAGACCACCGCCCTGGGCGCCGCCTACCTGGCCGGCCTGGCCGAGGGGTTCTGGTCCTCCACCGACGACATCGAGGCCAACTGGGCCCTCAGCGCCCGGTTCGACCCTCAGGCCCCCCGGGAGTCGGTGGACGCCGCCCACCGCCGCTGGCTCCAGGCCGTCGACCACAGCCGAGGCTGGGCCGCGCCCACCTGAGGCTCAGATGAGGGCTCGGCTCAGTGCTCGGTCAGCTCGGTCCAGCGGAGGCCCACGATGCGGGCGAGTGCCTCGAGCTCGCCGCGCTCGCGCTCGCGCCAGGCGATGCGGTCGCGCCCGGCCACGATGCCCAGGCCCACCCCGGCCACCGGCGCCCAGACCACGTCGCTCGACCCGGCGTCGGCACCACCGAGCGACGCCGCCGTGCTGGCGCCGTGCACGAAGGCGGCGAGCCACTCCTGGCTCGGCGCCCGCTCGCCCGCGGCCAGGGTGGTGCCGGCCTCGAGGTCGACGACTGCCACCCACGCCGCCGACAGCGACCGCGGCGCCTGCTCGCACGCCACCTTCAAGATGCCGTCGCGGTCGCCGGCCTCCACGAGCATGGCCGCCGTCTCCAGGGTGGCGCGGCGGGGATCGTGGCCCTCGGGCCCGAGGGCCCGCACCTCCTCCACGTGCACGCCGTCGACCTGGCGCACCTCGTTCACCAGCAGGTCGACCAGCGTGGCGTTGGGCAGCTGCACCACCAGTTCGTCGACCGCCTGGCCCGAGCCGATCTCGAGGATCTCGATGCCGACCACGTCGCCGCGCACGGCGCCGATGCGACTGGCCACCGCGCCCAGCGCACCCGGGCGATCCGGCAGCCAGACACGCAGCACGTAGCTCTCCATGCGGGGGACCCTACGTGCCCGGTGTGAACGGATTGTTTCGTCGTTGCGGCGTCCTCGCGCGGTGCGGTAGTTGACCGACCGGTCAAGTCACCCGTACCGTGCCCGCCCGATGGACCGCAGGCTGACCCGACGTGGCGAGGAGCGGCGGAGCCAGCTCATGGCGTTCGCCGCGCAGCGGTTCGCCGACAACGGCTACCACCCCACGTCGGTGGCCGAGATCGTGGAAGGCCTCGGCGTCGGCAAGGGCGTCTTCTACTGGTACTTCGACTCCAAGGAGGCACTGCTGCGCGCCATCCTGGCCGACGGCCAGCTCGACCTCCGCCGGCGCCAGCGGGCCGCCATCACCGGGTCCGATACCCCCCTGGAGCGCATCGAGCGGGGCATCCGGGCCTCCGTCGAGTGGTCGCTGGAGCACCCCGTGTTCTTCCGGCTGTTCCAGTTCGCCGCCACCGACGACCGCTTCACCGAGAACCTCCGCAAGGGCGAGCAGGTGGCCGTGCGCGATGCCGCCCGCCACCTGGCCGACGCCATGGCCGCCGGCGAGATCCCCGACGCCGACCCCCGCATCCTGGCCCACGCCATGATCGGCGTGAGCACCCACCTGGTGCACCTCGTGCACCGCGGCCTGCTCGACGCCGGGCCCGACGTGGTGGAGACCGCGGTCGGCTTCTGCCTCCACGGCCTCCAGGGGCCTCGGACCTAGCCCGACCTAGCCCAGCTTGGTGAGCGCCCGGCGCAGGTTGCGGATGGCCTGGCCGATGCGCTGCTCGTTCTCGATGAGGGCGAACCGGACGTGGCCGTCTCCCCCCGGACCGAAGCCGACGCCCGGCGAGGTGGCCACCTGGGCCTCGCGCACCAGCATCGACGCGAACTCGATCGACCCCAGGTCTCGGTAGGGCTCGGGGATCGGCGCCCAGGCGAACATGGTGCCGCGAGGCGGCGTGATCTCCCATCCGATGCGGTTGAGGCCGTCGCAGAGGGCATCTCGCCGGGCCTGGTAGATCGGCTGGACCTCGCGGGGGTGGTCGGGGTCCTCGTTGAGGGTGACCGTGGCGGCGATCTGGATGGGCTGGAACGTGCCGTAGTCGAGGTAGCTCTTGAGCTTGGCGAGGGCCTGCACCACCTCGGCGTTGCCCACCAGGTAGGCCACCCGCCACCCGGCCATCGAGAACGACTTGGTCATGGAGTACAGCTCCACGGCGCACTCCTTGGCCCCCTCGGCCTGCAGGATGCTCGGCGGCTCGTACCCGTCGAACCCGAGCTCGGCGTAGGCGTTGTCGTGGACGACGATGACCTCCTTCTCGCGGGCGAAGTCGACCACCCGCTGGAAGAACTCGACGTCGACGCACGCCGTGGTGGGGTTGTGCGGGAACGAGAGCACGATCACCCGGGGCTTCGGCCAGGAGTACTCGTAGGCCTCCCGGATGTTCTCGAAGAAGTCGGCGTCGGTGCTCATCGGGATCTCGCGCACGTCGGCGCCGGCCAGGTGCGGGCCCCAGATGTGGATCGGGTACGACGGCGACGGCACCAGGGCGGCGTCGCCGGGCTGGAGCAGCACCCACATGAGGTGGCTGAAGCCCTCCTTGGCCCCGATGGTGGCGATCACCTCGCGGTCCGGGTCGAGGGTCACGCCGAAGCGGCGCAGGTAGAGGTCGGCCACCGCCTCGCGCAGCTTCGGGATGCCCCGGCTCGAGGAGTACCGGTGGTTCCGGCTGTTGTGGGCGGCCTCGGCCAGCTTCTCCACCGCCACGGCGGGCGAGGGCAGGTCGGGGTTGCCGAACCCCAGGTCCACCACGTCGACCCCCTCCCGCCGTGCCTCCACCTTCAGCCCGTCGATGATCGTGAAGACGTAGGGCGGCAGGTTGGTGATGCGGCGGAACTCCATGGGACAAACGTACGCGTTGGGCCGCCCCCTCCCCCACACCCGTTCCCACGGCCGAGGCACATCCCGCCACCTGCCAAGCTGGGCCCATGGCCGATGCAGCCCCGTTCGTGCCCGTGGTGGTCGAGATCCCCCGTGGCAGCCGCAACAAGTACGAGATCGACCACGAGACCGGCGAGATCTGGCTCGATCGACGCCTGTTCTCCGCCACCGTCTACCCGGCCGACTACGGCTACGTGGACCACACGCTGGGCGAGGACGGCGACCCGCTCGACGCGCTGGTGATCATGGAGGAGCCCACGTTCCCGGGATGTCGCGTGCGGGCCCGCCCGGTGGGGGTCTTCTGGATGGAGGACGACGCCGGACCCGACGCCAAGATCATCTGCGTCCCCCACGGCGACCCCCGCTGGGACCACGTCCAGGACATCGACCAGCTCCCGGACCACCTCACCGACGAGATCGAGCACTTCTTCGACGTCTACAAGCAGCTCGAGCCCGGCAAGTTCGCCAACACCAAGGGCTTCGAGGGCGCCGCCAAGGCCCGAGCCGAGATCGCGGAGAGCCAGGGGCGGGCGAAGGGCACCTCGTTCGCCTAACAGGGTGCTGAAAGACCTGGGTTGAGCTGCGCGGTGCGGTCAGGTGCGGGCGGCGGCGAGGAGGGCGGCGCCCCACGCACCGGCGCGCTCGCCCAGCTGTGCGGCCACGATCGGCACCAGGTCTCGGTGGTCGGCACCCATGACGAGCTCGCCGTAGGCGCGTCGCACGGGGTCGAGCAGCAGGTCGCCGGCCTCCACCAGGCCGCCGCCGAGCACCACCACCTCGCTGTCGAGGATGTTCACCAGGTTGGCCACGCCCAGCGCCACCCACCAGGCGAAGAGCTCCAGCACCGCGAGC
>CAZIVZ010000367.1:0-3824 GCA_964542495.1 uncultured Aquihabitans sp. | reverse complement strand
CGTCGAAGGGCTTGTGGTAGGTGGCGTGGTCGCCGACGATGTTGACCACCGGTGTGTGCCCCTTGCGGGCGTTGTGCAGGTTGGCCAGGCCGTTGCCGAGGCCGGGGCCGAGGTGGAGCAGCACGGCGGCGGGCCGGTCGGCCATGCGGGCGTACCCGTCGGCGGCGCCGGTGGCCACCCCCTCGAACAGGGCCAGCACGCCGCGCATCTCGCGCACGTCGTCGAGCGCGGCCACGAAGTGCATCTCCGAGGTGCCGGGGTTCATGAAGCAGACGTCGACGCCGCTGTCGACGAGGGTCCGGATGAGGGCCTGGGCACCGTTCAAGGTCGTACTCCTGCGAGGTGAAGCCGAGGTGCGCGTGCTGGGTGTCGTCGGGCGACGTCGAGCGCGCGCACCTCGAGGGGTCGGGGGTCAGTCGAAGATGGCGCCGGGGTTGAGGATCCCGGCCGGGTCGAACGCCACCTTGATGCGGCGCATGAGGTCGAGCTTGGCGGGATCCTCGATGGCGGCGAGGTAGGCCTTCTTCTCGGTGCCGATGCCGTGCTCGCCCGAGACGGCGCCGCCCAGCTCTGCCCCGGCCCGCAGGATCCGGCCCACCACGTCGGAGCGGGTGGCCGGGTCGGGCTGGAACACCGACAGGTGCACGTTGCCGTCGCCGGCGTGGCCGCAGCCCACCACCAGCGAACCGGTGTCGCCCGCGGCCTGCTGCACGGCGGCGAGGTACTGCGGGATCGCGGCACGGGGCACCACCATGTCGATGATGTCGTCGGCGTTCATCGCCTTCGCCGTCCAGAACGCCTTCTCCCGCGCCTCGATGAGGGCGGCACCGGAGTGGGTGGGCAGCACGTAGAGGTCGAGCGCGCCGAGCTCGGTGGCGAGCTCGGCCAGCTCGGCGACGTCCTCCTCCACCCGTTCGTCGCTGCGGTTCTCGAGCACCACCACAAGGTAGGCCACGGCCGGGTCCTTGACCTCGGTGGGCACGCCGAGCTCGAGGCCGGCGCTCGCGGTGATGGCGCCCATGGTGATGAAGTCGATGTACTCCAAGATGGTGGGCGCCAGGCCCGAGCCCACGATGCGCGGCACGGCCGCGGCCACCTCGTCGAGTCCGGGGAACGGCACCAGGACCGTGGCCCCGTGGGTGAGGCGCGGGTGCAGACGCAAGATGGCCTCGGTGGCCAGGGCGAGCGTGCCCTCCGAGCCGATGATGAGCTGTGTGAGGTCGTAGCCCGAGGTGGCCTTGACGAACTTGCCGCCGGTGCGCAGCACCTCGCCGGTACCGGTCACGGCGGTGAGGCCGAGCACCTGGTGGCGGGTGACGCCGTAGCGCACCGCCCGCATGCCGCCGGCGTTGGTGGCCACGTTGCCGCCCAGGCTGGCCGAGTTCTCGCCGGGGAACACGGGGTAGACGAGCCCCACGGCGGCGGTGGCCTCGTCGAGCTGGGCCAGGGTGACGCCGGGCTGCACCACGGCGACGTGGTTGTCGGTGTCGATCTCGAGGATCTCGGCCATGCGCTCGAACGACACCAGGATGCCGTTCGGCTGGGGGATGCAGGCGCCGCTCAGCCCCGTGCCCGAACCCCGTGCGGTGACGGGCACCCGGTGCTCGGTCGCCCACGCCACCACGGCGCGCACCTCGTCGGTGTCGGCCGGGCGCACCACGGCGAGCGGCCGGTGGGCGACGGCGGTGAGCGCCTCGTCGTGGGTGTAGTCGTCGCTGATGGCGTCGCCGGTGAGGACGTGATCCGCGCCCACCAGTGCGGCGAGGTCGGCGGCCACGCTGGCGGTGGCGTCGACGTGGGTGTCGGCCATGGAGATCTCCCTCTGGTCGGCGAGCCGGTGGCGGCGGCGTCCGGGCGGTCAGCATGCCACGGCCTGCTCGACCGACATCCCTGCCGCTCTACTGTGACGCTCCGTCAGACCGGTATGCCCTGGAGGGACCATGATCCTCGACCGCTTCCTGCTCACCGACCGGGTGGCCGTCGTCACCGGGGCGGGGCGCGGCATCGGTGCGGCGGTGGCGGTGGCGCTGGCCGAGGCGGGGGCCGACGTGGTGATCGCGTCTCGCACCGAGGACCAGCTGCGCGAGGTGGCGGCGCGGGTGGAGGCCGCCGGGCGCCGGGCGCTGGTGGTGCCGGCCGACCTCAGCGACCTCGACGCCGTGGCCGGCTTGGCCCAGGGCGCGGTGGACGCCTTCGGTCGCCTCGACGTCGTGGTGGACAACCTCGGCGGTTCCATGCCCCGCCCGTTCGTCCACACCTCGCCGCGGTTCCTGGAGGAGGCCTTCCACTTCAACGTGACCACGGCCCACGCGCTCAACCGGGCGGCCGTCCCGCTCATGTTGGAGTCGGGTGGCGGCGCCATCGTGGGCATCTCGTCGGTGATGGGTCGGGTGTCGGGCCGGGGCTTCCTGGCCTACGGCACGGCCAAGGCCGCCCTGGCCCACTACACCCGCCTGGCCGCTCGGGACCTCTCGCCGCGGATCCGGGTGAACGCCATCGCCGTGGGGTCGGTGGCCACCTCGGCGCTCGACCTCGTGCTGGCCGACGACGGCCTGCGCACCACCATGGAGCAGACCACGCCACTGCGCCGGATCGGCCACCCCGACGACATCGCCGCCGCCGTGCTGTTCCTGGCCTCACCCGCCGGTGCCTACGTCACCGGCAAGGTCCTGGAGGTCGACGGCGGCCTCGAGCAGCCCAACCTCGACCTCGGCTTCGATGACCTCTGACGGCGTTGCCGCCGATTCCCGCACCCACCGCGCCAGCGCCCAGCGCCGCCGCGCCGCCCTGCTCGACGCCGCTGCCGAGCTGGCCGCCGAGCTCGGTGCCGGCGCCGTCACGCACCGGGCCGTGGCCGAGCGCGCCGGCGTGCCGTTGTCCACCACGAGCTACTTCTTCGGCTCCATCGAGGAGCTCGTCACCGAGGCCCTGCGCCACAGCGCCCAGCGCCGGGTGGCGGCGTTCGACGAGGCTGAATCGGCCTGGGTGCTCAACGAGGGCCAGCCGACCGACGCCATGATCGGGCGGGTGGTCGACAGCCTGCTCGGCCACTCGCCGCTGGCCGAGGGCGGCCAGGTGGAGAGCTACCTCGCCGCCGGTCGCCAGCCCTCGCTCCAGCCCGACGTGTCGGCCACGGTCAACCGGTTCGCGTCTCGCTCGGCGTGGCAGCTCAAGCGCATGGGCTCAGCCCGCGCGGTGGAGTTGGGCTGGGCGCTGCAGGCCCTGGTCGACGGGGCCATGCTCCACCGCCTGGCCGGGGTGGAGACCGATCACCGGGCCCGGCTCACCGAGGGGATCCGGATGTTGCTGGCGGCCTCGATGCTGGGCGACGAGGACGTGGAGGCCCTGCTGGAGCGCTTCCACCACCCGGGCCCCGACGCGCCGCCGACCTGAGCCGCCGGTCGCCGCCGACGGTACGGGTCAGACCGGCTGGTACAGCGCGGTCTCGCGGGTGCGGCCGCGCAGCGCGGCGCTCCCCGCGCTGCGCCACAGCGACCCCTCGAAGGGACCGGCCGCCCGCACCGCGTGCGACGACGCCAGCACCATGGGCTGGAACGTCTTGGCCAGCTCGGTGAGCCGGGAGGCCTCGTTCACGGGGTCGCCGATCACGGTGAACTCGAACCGGTTCTCGTGGCCGACCTGCCCGGCCACCACGGTGCCGAAGGTCACGCCCACCCCCGCCTCCAGCTCCGGGACCTCGTCGGGCAGGCGCCGGATGATGGCGCGCGCCGCGGCCAGGGCCCGGGCGGCGGCGTCGTCGCCGGCCGCGGGGGCGCCGAACACGGCGAGGGTGGCGTCGCCCTGGAACTTGTTGATCCAGCCAC
>CAZIVZ010000366.1:0-3825 GCA_964542495.1 uncultured Aquihabitans sp. | reverse complement strand
TGGGGTGGGCGGCGATGAGCACCGTGGGCTTGGCCTCCATCTCGCGGCCGATGATGAGCTTCTGCTGGTTGCCGCCCGACAGCGAACCGGCGGTCACGTCGATGCTCGGCGTCCGGACGTCGTAGTCGGCGACGATGTGGCGGGTTCGGTCCCGGGCGCCGTCCTTGTCGATCCACGGTCCCTTGGCGTTGGGCGGAGTGCTCTGGTGGCCGAGCATGGCGTTCTCCCACAGCGGCGCGTCGAGCAGCAGGCCGTGGCGGTGGCGGTCCTCGGGCACGTAGCCGATGCCGGCCTCGCGGCGCTGGCGGGTGGGCCAGGCGTGCACGTCGGTGCCGTCGAGGGTGATGGTGCCCCCCGCGGCGGGAGCCATCCCCATGATGGCTTCGATCAGCTCGGTCTGGCCGTTGCCGTCGACCCCGGCGATGCCCACGATCTCGCCTCGGCGGATCGACAGCGACACGTCGTCGACGATCGGGCGTCCGCTGGCGTCGAGGCAGGTCAGGTGGTCGACCGCCAGCTCCACATGGTCGGTGACGGTGGACTCGCGGGTCTCGGGCGTGGGGAGCTCGCTGCCCACCATGAGCTCGGCGAGCTGGCGGGCGGTCACCTCCTCGGGGCGGCGGGTGGCCACCGTGGTGCCGGCCCGGATGACGGTGATGTCGTCGGCCACCTTCAGCACCTCGTCGAGCTTGTGGGAGATGAAGATGATCGTGATGCCCTCGCGCTTGAGCTCGGCGAGGTTGTCGAACAGTTCGTCCACCTCGTGGGGCACGAGCACGGCGGTGGGCTCGTCGAGGATCAAGGTGGTGGCACCGCGGTAGAGGACCTTCAGGATCTCCACCCGCTGGCGTTCGCCCACGCCCAGGGTCTCCACCAGCTCGTCGGGATCCACCTCGAGCCCGTAGCGCTCGCCCAGCTCGCGGATGCGATCGCGGGCGGCGGCCACGTCGATCTGGAAGCGGAGCGGGAAGGGCTTGCGGGGCTCGTAGCCCAAGATGATGTTCTCGACGACCGTGAAGTTGTCGGCGAGCATGAAGTGCTGGTGCACCATGCCGATGCCGGCCTCGATGGCGTCGTTGGGGTTGCGGAACGAGACCGGGGTGCCGTCGATCTCGATCGTGCCCTCGTCGGGCTTCTGCATCCCGTAGAGGATCTTCATCAGCGTCGACTTGCCGGCGCCGTTCTCGCCGACGATGGCGTGGATGGTGGCGTGGCGCACCGAGAGGTCGACGTCGCGGTTGGCCACCACGCCGGGGAATCGCTTGAGGATGCTGTCGAGCCTGACCGCGAGCGGCGGCGTCTCGACCTCGGCTGCTGCGCTCGTGACCGTGGACAACCTCTACCTCCCGAAACGGACGAGACCCGGAGCCGGCGCGAGCCGGCCCCGGGTCCCATCGATGATCAACCGGTGAGCACGAGCAGGGCTACGGCTCGGTGGGAACCTTGATGTCCCCGTCGATGATCTGCTGCTTGAACTCGTCGAGCTGGCCGGTGTCGACGATCTGGCCACCGGTGGTGGCGTAGGCGATGCCGTCGTTCTCCAGCGAGAACGCGCTCACCTCGCCGCCCTTGCCCTCACCGTTCACGAAGTCCTTGACGGTGCTGTACACCGAGACGTCGACCCGCTTGAGCATGGAGGTCAGGATGCAGGCCTGCTCCTTCTCCGACGCGGTGAGGTACTGGTTGGAGTCGACGCCGATGGCCAGGCGATCGGCGGCGGCCGCCGCCTTGAACACGCCCGTGCCCGACGCGCCCGAGGCGTGGTACACGACGTCGGCGCCGGCCTCGTAGAGGCCGGCCGCGGTGGTCTCACCCGCGGCCGGGTCCGAGAAGCCGGAGAAGTCGGTGCCGGTGGAGATGTACTTGACCTCGACCTTGATGTCGGGGTTGACGGCCTCGGCCCCGGCGACGTAGCCGGCCTCGAACTTCTTGATGAGCTCGGTGTCGACGCCACCCACGAACCCGATGGTGCCGGTCTTGGACGACTGCGCCGCCGCCGCGCCCACCAGGAACGAGCCCTGCTCCTCGGCGAACACGATCGAGGTCACGTTCGGGGCGTCCTCGACCACGCTGTCGACGATGGCGAACTGCGTGTCGGGGAAGTCGCCGGCCACCCCGGGCATGACCTCGGCGAACGCGAAGCCCACGCCGATGATGAGGCCGTAGCCGTCCTCGGCGAGCTGGCGCATGAGCGCCTCACGGTTGGCGCCGTCGGCCGCGGGCTCGAGCTCCTTGACCTCGACGCCCATGTTCTCGGCGGCGGCGGTGAGGCCGGCGAAGGCGGAGTCGTTGAAGGACTTGTCGCCCTTGCCGCCCACGTCGAACACCATGCCGATCTTCTTGCCGGCGCCGTCGGCGTCGCCCTTGGCACCCAGGGGCTCAGCCGTGTCGGTCTCGCCGGTCTTGCCTTGGCAGGTGGCGGTGGCTTCCTCGCTGCCGCCGCTTCCGCCGCCGTCGGTGCTGTTCTCGTCGCTGTCGCTGCTCGCGCAGCTGGCCAGCACGAGCGCGAACACCGCGAGGAGGAGGAGCAGCACGCGGCTCCAGGGTCGTTGCTTCACGATGGGTCTCCCTTGTCAGAAACCCCCGTACCGTGCGGGTGCGGGGAGTGCTGCGAACCGTACCCCGCGGGTCACCGTGTTGCTCTCAGGCTCTCGACAGTCCCGATAACGGTCGTTACGGTGGACCGGTGCCTGCTCCGTCGCTCCGTGCGGTGCCGCCCCCGCAGGAGTCGGGGGACGACGATCCGCTGGGTTCCCGGCTGCTCGCCGCAGCCACCGCCGAGTTCGCCGCCCGCGGCTACGCCGGGGCCCGCGTCGCCGAGATCGCGCGCCGCGCCGGCGTCACCACCGGCGCGATCTACTCCCGCTACCGGGGCAAGGCCGAGCTGCTGGCGGAGGCGATCGACCACGCCACCACCGACGAGTTCGAAGCCCTCTTCACCGACCACCGCTTCGAGGGTCGCATGGAGGACATCTTGCGCATCGCCGGCAGCCACCTGGTGGACCGGGCCGACTCCTCCGGACCGGGCTCGGGCCTGCTGCTCGAGTCGTTCACCGCCGCCCGCCACGAGCCCGACGTGGCCACGCTGCTGCGCGACCGCATGGAGGACCGCCACCAGCGCCTCGCCCGCATCGTCGACGCCGCCAAGGCCACCGGCGGCATCGACGCGGAGCTCGACACCACCGCGCTGGTCACGTTCTGCCACGCGGTGGGCCTCGGGTTCCTGCTGCTCGAGGTGGTCGACCTGCCCCTGCCCGACGCCAGGTCATGGGAGGCCCTCATCGCTCGCCTGCTCGCCGCCGTGGGCGACCCCGCAGCCTTCGCCGACCCCGACCCAGACCCCGACCCCACCTGAGCGAGAGGAGCCTGCCATGGCCACCGATGCCGAGATCCTGGGCCGTGCCCACGTCGACGACCTCCAGGCCATCTTGTCGGTGGCGCGCGCCGACGCCGACGAGGTGGTGCACGCCGTCACCGACCACGCGGATGCCATCTTCACCTGGGACTACGAGAAGGGTCGTCGCCCCGCGTTGGAGAAGCTCTACGAGAAGGCCAAGCGGGCCCAGTGGAACGGCGAGACCGACCTCGACTGGAGCATCGAGTTCGACCGCGAGCAGCAGTCGCGCCAGATGATCGAGCCGCGGCTCCAGTTCCTCGAGGCTCGCGGCGTCGACCTGGCCCACAGCCCCCTCGCCAACTGGGGCGAGGCGGAGTGGTTGGAGTTCGGCCTCGAGATCCAGAACTGGAGCCTCAGCCAGTTCATGCACGGCGAGCAGGGCGCGCTCATCTGCACGGCCAAGATCGTGGAGACGGTGCCGTGGATCG
>CAZIVZ010000365.1:0-3839 GCA_964542495.1 uncultured Aquihabitans sp. | reverse complement strand
GGCCTGACCAAGGGGCAGTACTCGCCGACGAGCGAGGTCGGCAAGGTCACCAAGTCCACCCCGTTCGGGTCGCTCGACCAGCCCTTCAACCCGGTGAGCGTGGCGCTCGGGGCCGAGGCCACGTTCGTGGCCCGGACCCACGACATGGACCGCCAGCACATGATGGAGACGCTCCGGCGGGCCCGTGAGCACCGGGGTGCGTCGTTCGTGGAGATCTTCCAGAACTGCAACGTCTTCAACGACGGTGCCTACGAGGGCATCACGGCGCGGGCGGTGCGAGAGGAGATGCTGATCCCGCTCGTGCACGGCCAACCGGTGCGCTTCGGCGCCGACGGCCACCGGGGCGTGGTGGTCGACGCCCAGCAGGGCGCCCGCCTGGTGGAGGTCGACGACGTGGGCGAAGACGCCGTGCTGGTGCACGACGAGGCCCGCGAAGACCCCGGGATGGCGTTCATGTTGTCTCGCCTGTCCACTGGTCCGCACGAGCCCACCCCGATCGGGGTGTTCCGGGCCGTGGAGCGCGCCGAGTACGGCGCGCTCTCGAACGCTCAGCTGGTCGAGGCGCAGCAGCGGTCGGGCGCTGGCGACCTGGAGACGCTGCTGCACAGCAGGCCCACGTGGACGATCGACTAATGGGGCGCCGCTCCCGGCGTTGACGGCCGGCGGGCTCAGCCGAGCTCGTCGGCCTCGTCAGCCTCGTCAGCCTCGTCAGCCGGCTCGTCGCCCGATCGCACCCGCGCTGCGTGCTGGTCCAGCGCGTCCACCATCCGGTCGACGTGGTCAGAGAAGACCCCGTCGATCCCCATGCGGAGCAAGCCGTCGAGCACCCGCTCGAACTGGGCGTCCCACCCGAACGCGTGCACCTTGAATCGGTGGAACAAGGTGACGAGGCCACCGCTCCAGTCGCGGTGGTGGAGGTTCACCGCGTCGATGCGCGCGTCGGCCATCTGGGCCGCGAGCCGCTCGGGGCCGCCCTTGATCCGTGACAGCCGGGTGGAGTCCACCAGGCGCACGTGGGGCGACACCTCGCGCCACGACACCAGGCGGCCAAGGTCGTCGTCGCACAGCCATAGCCGGGACGCCATGGTGGGATCGGCGGCCACCGTGACGGCCACGGCCGGGCCGCCGGCTCGGGGGTCCTTGACGTCGAGGGACAGCTCGAAGTCGGTCCCGAACGAGGCGTAGACCTCGGCCAGCTCGGGGATGTGCGACGGGAGGTCGCCGCGGGCGACGTCACGGATCCGGCGCCGGCGCACCCGGGAGCCGACCACGCCGTCGTGGTCGAGCACCGGCACCCCGTCGCTGGTCAGCCACACGTCGCTCTCGAGGCCCGTGGCGCCCAGGCGGAGGGCCAGCTCGAACGCGGCGAGGGTGTTCTCGGGAGCGTGGGCGCGGGCGCCGCGGTGGGCGAAGCCGATGGCGGTGGGGCGCAGCGAGGGCAGCAGCGGGGCCATGGGGCCATGGTGGCCGAACCGGCGGTGGTCGGCCACTCGGCGGGGTGTTCCTCGCTCACCGGGAGGCGCGCTCAAGTTCGGGGCCGCAGGGCCGATGGATGGGCGCAAGCGCAGCCCAGAGGCAGGACGTATGGCGACCATTCGAGCGAGTTGCAGCACGTGCGGTGACGTCGAGGTCACGTCCCGTGACGTCACCGTGCGGGTCTGCCGCAACAACAGCCTCGGCGCCTACTCGTTCTCCTGCCCCGCCTGCACCGGCATCGTGGTGAAGGCGGCAGAGCCCAGGATCGTGGAGCTGCTGGTGGCGTCGGGCGTGCGCCTCGTCACCTGGTCGCTGCCCGACGAGCTGAACGAGCCGAAGGTCGGCCGCCCCATCGACCACGACGACCTGCTGGACTTCCACGCCCTGCTCCAGACCGACGGGTGGATGGAAGACCTGCACCGGATGACGTCTCGCTGAAGACCTGAGCGGGCTCGCTTCCCGCTCGCTCCTGAACCCGCGAACCCGCGCGCGGCTCGGGCCGCTACGCTCGGTCCGTGGACATCGCCTGGTTCGCCCCTCCCGTTGCGCTGCTCGCCGGTGCCGGTGGCGCTGCGTTCCTCGCCCGGCGCATGGCCACGGCACTCGATGAGGTGCACGCGTCCCAGCGTCGGCTCCGCCGCGTGGAGGACTCGTTGATCCCGGTTCGGGTGGAGACCAGGCGCGCGGGCCGCTCCCTGGATCACTTCGACCGCCGGTAGGACCGTCGCGTGTTCAACGTCGGGGGTCCGGAGATCCTGGTGATCCTCCTCGTCGCCCTCGTCATCCTCGGCCCCGACCAGCTCCCCAAGGCCATGCGCACCTTCGGCAACGTGATGGCGGAGGTCCGCAAGGTCTCCGGTGGGTTCCAGGCCGAGATGCGCAAGGCGATCGACTCGATCGACGACTCGACCTCGTCGAGCAGTGCCGCACCGACGCCGCCGAAGCCCCTGGCCACGACGCCCGAGGACGCCGACGTGACCGAGGTGGTGGCCCGCAACACCGAGTCACCCGCCTCCGGCACCGCGCCTGGCGACCCCGACGAAGCGGTGGTGGACGGTACCGATGGCGATGACCCGCCGACCATCAGCCCTGCCGACCGCGCCGCAGGCTGATCCACCGTTCCCGTGGTCGACACCGTGACCTCCGCCGATCTCGACAGCCGCATGTCGCTCATGGAGCACCTGGTGGAGCTGCGGACTCGCATCATCCGGTGCGCCATAGCCGTCGCCGTCGGCGCCGTGGCCGGTTGGATCCTCTACCCCCACGTCTTCGACGCGCTGATGGGCCCGCTGAAGCAGCTGGCCGACGATGAGAACGTGAAGGGGAAGTTCCTCGCCCTGGACCCGCTCGAGATCTTCCTGCTCCGCATCAAGATGTCGGCCTACCTGGGCCTCGTGATCGCCATGCCGTTCCTGCTGTGGCAGCTGTGGAAGTTCATCGCCCCCGGCCTGTACCAGAACGAACGTCGCTACGCGGCCGCCTTCGTGGCCTCGGCCTCCGTGCTGTTCGGCCTGGGCGCTGCCATCGCCTACTACACGCTTCCCCAGGCGCTGAAGTTCCTGCAGTCGATGGGTGGCGACGACGTGGTGTACCAGTACTCGGCGCAGAAGTACCTGATGCTGATCGTCTACATGATGGTGGCGTTCGGGATCGGCTTCCAGTTCCCGATCGTGGTGGTGTTCCTCCAGCTCGTGGGCATCGTCACCCCGCAGCAGCTGTCGCAGTTCCGCCGCTTCGCGGTCGTGATCATCTTCGTGGTGGCGGCCGTGATCACCCCGAGCGCCGACCCGATCAGCCTGTTCGCGCTGGCACTGCCGATGTGCCTCTTCTACGAGGTGTCCATCCTCATCGGTCGCCTGGCCAGGCGTCGGCGGGCCAAGGCCGAGCTCAGGACCTGACCCCGATGGAACACCGGTGACCGGGAAGGCCTTCACCCTCGACCGGTTCCAGCGCGAAGCGATCGCGGCGATCGATGCCGGAGAGCACGTGCTGGTGGCCGCGCCCACCGGAGCGGGCAAGACGGTGGTGGCCGAGCACGCCGTCGCCCGGGCTCTCGGCCGTGGTCGCCGGGCGTTCTACACCACGCCCATCAAGGCCCTGTCGAACCAGAAGTACGCCGATCTGGCGCGGCGTCACGGGGCCGATCAGGTGGGCCTGCTCACCGGCGACAACGCGATCAACCCCGACGCGTCGGTGGTGGTGATGACCACCGAGGTCCTGCGGAACATGATCTACGCGCGCTCCAGCGCGCTCGACCACCTCGACTGCGTGGTGCTCGACGAGGTGCACTACCTCCAGGACAGCTACCGCGGCCCGGTGTGGGAGGAGGTCATCGTGCACGCGCCGCAGGCGGTGCGCTTCGT
>CAZIVZ010000364.1:0-3841 GCA_964542495.1 uncultured Aquihabitans sp. | reverse complement strand
CTTCAGGCCGTCTTGTGCCTCGCTGGTATTCCCTGAGGTCCGCCGGAGTAGCCGCTGTCTTGCCCTGTGTCGGCCTGCGAGAGCAGCAGAGGGCGACGGGAGCGGCGGTCTCGTACAGGGCAACGTGTGAGGAGGAGGTTGACGGTTCGGTGCAGGCGTGGCGACCCGGTAACCGGCGCCCCTGGGCACGCAGGAAACCTGAAGTACGTGATGGCAACTGCAGCGTTGAGAGTAGTTCTCATGTAGGTCCACCCTCGGTTTCCCCTGCTCGGCGTTTGAGCCGCTACCGGTCGGTTGGCTTCGGCCGGGGAGCTGGGTTGGCCTCTTGCCCGTCGCCTTGCGGTGGCCTTGCCGATCCCCCCGCTGCTACCGAGGGTCCATCTGGGCTTCTCCCCGAGGCCATGTTGGCTCGACCTCGCGGTGGGCATCGTGGGTGCGTGAGATGCATAGGCTTTTTGGTGAAGTTGGGCGGTGAGTCCCCCCCCTGATCTAGGCGTGGGCCACGCGGGGCGTGGGTTCCGTCTAGATCAAGGGGGGTGAAGAATCGCACAGGCTTTTCGGAGCCAGTCGGTGTGGTTTCATCCGCGCTACGGGAATTACTCGCATGCGCCAGGGCCGGGGATCGGTGTCATCTCGTTGCGTCCTCATCCCCGCTGGGCCTGCCTTGAACAGGGATCGGATGACACTCGTCATGTTGCCCGCTAGATGGATCGGCCTTCCCCCACCTCTAACGGTCTGTGGGTTCCGTGCGTCCCGTGCGTGGTAGCTGCGCCCGGATGCCGATCCCCGGGTAGTGGGCTATGCGGTTGTGGACGCTCCGCTGCTGCGCTGGCGTTGCCAGACGGCGGTCACCTGCACCGAGGCGGTGCGGTCAGCGGCCGGTGGAGAGGTCTCCTCCGACGCCGGGATCGGTCGGGTGGAACAAGACGGCCACCGGGGTGCCGAGATGGCGAGCCACAGCGACCTTTCGCAGCGCGGTGAGATCCCGCTGGCCGCGCTCGACCCGGCTCACCGTGGAGGCGTGCAGCCCGGTGAGCGCGGCCACGTCCTGAAGGCTCAACCCGTGGGTCTCGCGCCAGGTGCGCAACGGAGTAGTCAGGCGTGTGGACATCGCACGCTCCAACATACCAGGGTCGAGCGTGCGAATGGCGCACCCTCCAGGTGTAGGGTGGGCGCCGATGGCACCAGCACCGAACGAGGCGACACCGGTCCACGAAGCGATCGGCCATCAGGTCCGTGCGGCCCGTGAACGCGCCGGTCACACCCAAGACGATGTGGCCACTGACATGCGGGCCTGGGGCCTTCGATGGGACCGGACCATCGTCGCCAAGGTGGAGCGAGGCACGCGGCCGCTGCTCATCAACGAGATCCTGCTGCTGTGCGTCGTGCTCGACATCGGGCTGCCCGCCCTCCTCCCGGATAGCGGGAAGGTGGCCCTGACCGACACCACCAACGTCAAGATCAGCGCCTTGCAGCGTGTCCTCACCGATGCCCACCCCGCGCCGGTCACGGCCCGGGAGATGACCGTCCCGGCCCTCGACCCAACGGCTCTGGCCACCGCGACCCTGCAGACGCTCGAGGCCATCCAACGGATCAGGCCCACGCTCGATCAGGTGTGGGGCAGCACCGTCCCGACCGAAGACCTGACAGCCGCCATCAGCGAGGCAAGTGCAGACGCCACCAGGAAGGCCGCAGCACGGCTACAGATCGAGCCGCTCGTGGTCGCGGTCGCCGCCAGGCGGCTCTGGGGCCACTCCCTCGCCACCGAACGTGACCAACACCTAGACCACGGTCACGCGGACTCACCCTCCGCGGCCACCCGCGCCAGCCGAGGCCACACCACCCGCAAGCTCCTCGCCGACCTCCGAGACCTCCTCGCTGCGACGGGCGTCAGTGGCTGACCGCGGAGTCCACGCGGCGAGCTACCCCCAGCGGCTCGGGCGCGGGATCGGCGGCTGCTCGAGCAACTCCGCCAACGGCTCCTCCGAGGTCTTCACGTACCGCATGGTCGTGGCCACATCGCCATGGCTGGCAAGACGGTATGAGGCTCAGGTCAGGTGCTCTCGGCTACGGGAGTGGTGCTCGTCGGCACGGCAGCGAGGAGCGGCTGGATGGGCCAGCCCACTGCCTCGAAGACGGAGACCGTGGTGACCAGGGCGCGCTTCACGTCGTAGGCCCACTGGGGTCGGTGCAGGACGCCGCGCTCGACCAGGCCCCGGATGGTGTCCTTCGATACACACAGCAGTGCCCCTGCCTCCTCGTAGGTGAGGGTCGGCCGAAGCTGAGGGGACGTGCTCGCGAGCGCCGGGTCCGGCTCGGGTGATCGCATGGCCTGGGCATGGAACGGCCCGAGGCGTCGGAGTTCGATGGTGTCCATCACCCGATCTCCCGGCGAGCCGCTGCGGTGGCGTTCGCTCCAGCCCGGTCCCCCGAGGGGATGGCGTGTGCGTACTTGGTCAGCGTCACGGTCGGCGAGGCGTGGCCGAGGCGCTGCGATACGTGGTGAACCGGCACACCAAGCTCGAGCAGGGTGGTGGCGTAGCGGTGACGGAGGTCGTGGAAGCGGAGTCCGGCCAGGCCGATCTCACCACGACGCCGATACCAGTCCTGACCGATGCGGCTCGGCCGCACCGGAACTGCCGGGTCCGAGGGCGACCCGAACACCGGGAAGCCCTCCTCGATGCGGACCCCCATGTGGAGCGCCCGCTCGGACGACTCGGCCCTCCAGCGCCGCAGGTCGGCCATGACAGCATCGTCGACATCCACCACCCGGACGCTGCCGGTCTTCGTCTGCTTGCGGACGAGTGCTCGATCCTTCCCCTCGGCGATGGACGCCTTGATGACAATCGTCCGGTTGTCGAAGTCGACCTCGGACCAACGCAGGGCCGCCAACTCCCCACGCCGCGCTCCGGACCCGACCGCAAGCGAGGCCACCGCCTGGATCCGCCGGTGCTTCGGCTCGATCCGCTCGATCCCGTTGAGGATCGCTCGGTGGGACGGAAGCTCCATCAAGTCCTGGGGGACCTTCGGGAGGTCGACTCCCTCGGCGGGCGAGACCAGGATCCACTCGTGCTTCACGGCATGGCGAAGTGCCGCTCGGAGGACCGAGTGCCGACGCCGGATCGTGCCGGGAGCCTTGCCCTCTCGACGCCAGCCGTCGTAGAGGTCCTGCACCTGTTGGCGCTTGAGGCTCGCCAGCGGCGTGGCCCCGATGCCGAGAATGATCGGCGCTGCGTGGTTGGCGTGGGACTTCTGGGTCGAGGGAGACCAGTCGGGGGCCTTGGACGCCTCGTACATCTCGATCGCCCCCTCGATCGTGAGGTCGTCCACGTTGGCATCGAGGACCCGGATCCAGGCGTCAAGCTCCTTGTACGCGAGCGCCCGCCCCGCGTGCGTGTTCGGGGCGTGGAACCTCCGAGTCGGGCGCTTGTTGTTGACCTGCACCCGCAGTTCCCACGCGCCCCGGTGCCACCGGATGCTGCCCCGACCTCGATCAACCATGGCGACAGTTGACCATCCGAGTAGGACAGCGGGGTACGAAACGGGGTACCGCCGGGCCGTCTCCGGTGCACACGCCGTCGGTCAGGAGCTTTGACCTGCACGTTTACCAGTGGGCGCAGAGGGACTCGAACCCCCGACATCTGCCTTGTAAGGGCAGCGCTCTAGCCAACTGAGCTATGCGCCCGCGAGGGGCGAAACCCTAGTGCGCAAGGCGCGAGGCGCATCCCCGATCCGACGGCGCGCGGACGGTACCGTCGGCCTCCCGCAACAACGGTCCCCGGGCCTGGCCCGGCCGAGCACCGGGAGGCAGCGTGTCGAGCACCCATCCCCCGGCCGACGC
>CAZIVZ010000363.1:0-3853 GCA_964542495.1 uncultured Aquihabitans sp. | reverse complement strand
TGCACCCCACCTTGTCGGGCCCCTCGCCGCCGAAGTAGGGGTCGGGCACCCGCTCCCCCGGCTTGCCGAACCAGACGCCCACCGGGGTGCGGTGGTACGTGTCGGCCACACCGAACTGCTCGGCCAGGCGGTGCATGTACTCGTCGGGCGGGGTGTCGGCGGGCACCTCGTTGACGCCGAGCATGCGCCGGGCCTGGTCGTAGAAGGGGGCGAGCTCGGCGCGCCAGTCCGTGATGTGGCCCCACTGCGGGTCGACGTAGAAGGGGTCGAGCGGCTCGTAGAGGGTGTTGGCGTAGACCAGCGACCCACCGCCCACGCCGGCGCCGGACAGCACGGCCACGTCCTTGAGCGGCGTGATGCGCTGGATGCCCCGCATCCCGAGCGCCGGGGCCCACAGGAACCGACGGAGCTGCCAGCTGGTCTTGGGCAGCGAGGTGCGGTCGAAGCGCCGCCCCGCCTCCAGGACCCCCACCCGGTACCCCTTCTCGGTCGCGCGCAGGGCGGTGACGCTGCCCCCGAACCCGGAGCCCACCACCAGCACGTCGTAGTCGAAGTCCTTCATCGAGAGCATCGTCGCACGCGCGACGAGGTGCACACCCGGTCGTGCGGTCACCCCGGCGGCGCCCTGGCCGACGGACGGATCAGTCGCTCGCCGCCGGCCCCGGGTCGGGTCGTGCCGCCTCGAGGGGCGGGATCACGAGCGAGGGCTTCACCGTGGTGGCCCGGAACGGCTCGTAGACCGCGAGAAGGGAGCCGTCGGGGCCGAGCACGGCCCAGGGCCCGTCGCCGGCCACCCCCAAGGTGACCGCCTCCAGCACCTTGCCCACGCCCACCGCCTCGGCCACCTCTGGGCCCACCGTGGTGGCGGGCAGGTGGCGCACCGCCTCCACCATGGGCAGGACCCGATCCGGCGCCACCGCCTCGAGGGCCACCGCATCGTGGAGCGTGAACGGCCCCACCGAGGTGCGCCGCAGGTTCCTCAGGTGCGCGCCGCCACCGAGCGCCGTCCCGATGTCGGCCGCGAGCGTGCGGATGTAGGTGCCCGACGAGCAGCTGACGCGCATTGTGAACACCTCGGGTTCACCAGGCGGGCCCGCGCTCACCTCGAGCTCGTGCACGGTGACGGGCCGGGCCGGGCGCTCGACCTCGATGCCCTGGCGCGCCAGCTCGTGCAGGCGCTTGCCGTCGATCTTCACCGCCGAGACCATCGGCGGCACCTGCTCGATGAGGCCCACGAAGGCGGCGGCCGCCGCCTGCACGTCGGCCAGGGTGGTGCCGGCCATGTCGAAGGTGGCGGTGACGTCGCCGGCGGCGTCGAGCGTGGACGTCTCGGTGCCGAGCACCAGCTCGCCCACGTAGGCCTTCCCGAGGGGCGACAGGAACCGCAGCAGCTTGGTGGCCCTCCCCACGCCCAGCAGCAGCACGCCGGTGGCATCCGGATCGAGCGTGCCGGCGTGGCCGACCTTGCGCGTGCCCAGCAGCCCGCGGCTCTTCGCCACCACGTCGTGGCTCGTCCACCCCGCCGGCTTGTCCACCACCACGAGGCCGTCGGGCCCGTGGTGGGGGCCGCCTCGGCGCCCCATCAGGGCGCTCCCGGCGAGCGGCTCACAACGGCTCGGGCGAGTCGATCGACTCCACCGGAGGTACCGGCGGCTCGTCGCTCAGGCCCCGGAGCACCTCCTCGATGCGCAGGGCGTTCCTCAGCACCCCGTCGGCCTGGAACCGCAGCTCGGGGGTGCGCTTGAACTGGGTCTGGCGGCCGACGGCGCCCTGCAGCCGCTTGCGCAGGTCGGCGAAGGCCTGGGCGATCTCCTCGTCGGCCTCCTCACCTCGCGAGTGGTCGTAGTAGACCGCGGCGCGGGCCAGGTCGCCGTCGACCACCACCGAGGTGAGCGTCACCAGCTCCAGCCGCTCGTCGTCGATGCGCTCGAGCTCGTCGGCGATGATCTCGCGCACCAGCGTGTTCAGCCGGGCCGTTCGGGGGTAGTCCCGGGCGGCGGGTCGCTTCTTCATGGTCGGTCCTCCTCGTCGTCGAGCCAACGCCGCCAGGCGTCGACCACCTCGATCTCGGGGAACGACCAGACGAATCGCTCCACGGCATCGAGGACCTCTCGTGCCTGCCCCTCGCTCGACGCCACCGTGGCGAAGGCCAGCTCGGCCCGCCGGTGCTCGTCTTGGTGGTCCACCTCCGACACCGCCACCTTCATGCGGCGACGGGCGCCCTCGAGGATGGGGGTGATGGTGGCCCGCTTCTCCTTCAGAGACCCCGGAAGCGGGAGGCGGAGGTCGACGATGAGGACACTGGCGAACACGACGGATCCACCCTACCGACACGTCGGGCGCGCCCGGTGACCGGGATCAGCCCGACACGTAGGCCTGGACCGCTGCCGGATCGAGGCGACCGGTCTCGCCCGCGCGCCAGTGGCGCCGGCAGAGCAGCTCGTAGGAGACGGTGGACTCCGACGCCACGTCGCCCACCATGACGACGTCGCCGTCGTAGACCTGCACGCCGTCGAGCAGGCGAGCGTTGTGGGTGGCGCGGCTACCGCACCAGCAGCGCGCTTCCACCTGGAGCTCGGTGCGCACGTCGGCCACCTCCAGCAGCCGGGCGGTGCCCTCGAACAGCTTGCCGCGGAAGTCGGTGAGCAGCCCCAGCGCGTGGACGTCGACGCCGAGCTCGTCGACCACCCGAGCCAACTGCTCCACCTGCTCGGGCGTGTAGAACTGCGCCTCGTCGCACACGAGGTAGCTCAGGCCGCCGTGGTGCGCCGCGAACGAGGCGGCCAGCTCGTGGAGGTCCAGCTTGGGGCCGACCTCGACGGCATCGGCCGACACGCCGAGGCGGCTCGAGACCCGAGCGCCCTCACGGTCGAGGCGGGTGCACAGCAGCCCTCGCATGCCGCGCGACGACAGGTTGTGGTGGATCTGCAGGGCGAGGGTGGACTTCCCCGAGCCCATGGTGCCGAACGAGAAGCGCAGCGTGGCCATGGCGGGAAACTACACGGATGCAAGTCGGCGCGCCCGCCCGGCGGGGCCGGCGGACCGATCAGCTCCGGGGAACCTCGCGCTCCTCGAAGGTCTCGATGATGTCCCCGGGCTTGAGGTCCTGGAAGTCGGTGAGGCCGATGCCGCACTCGAAGCCCTGGCGCACCTCGCGCACGTCGTCCTTGAAGCGCCGCAGCGAGGCGATGGCGCCCTTCCAGATGATCGTGCCCTCGCGCAGGAAGCGCACCTTGGAGCCACGGGTGATCTCGCCGTTGGTGACGAAGCAGCCGGCGATCTTGCCGACCTTGGGGACCGTGAAGATCTCGCGCACCTCGGCGTCGCCGGTGACGATCTCCTCCACCACCGGGGCCAGCATGCCCACCATGGCGTTCTCGATGTCTTCGAGAAGGTGGTAGATGACCTCGTAGGTGCGGATCTCGACCTTCTCGGCGTCGGCGAACTCGCGCACCTGGCGCTCGGGACGCACGTTGAAGCCGATGATCGTGGCGTTGGACGCCATGGCCAGCTCGATGTCGCTCTTGAGGATGCCGCCGACGCCCGTGCGGACGAACGAGAGCTTCACCTCCTCACGCTCGAGCCGCTTCAGGCTCTGGGTGACCGCCTCGAGCGAGCCGGTCACGTCGGCCTTGATGATGAGGTTGAGGGTGGCGACCTCGCCGGCCTGGATCTGGCTGAAGATGTCCTCGAGCTTGGCGCCGCCGTGCACGGCCGAGGCCGACCCGGAGATGTTGGCCAGGCGGTGGTAGTGCTCGCGCTGGTCGCTGACCTTGGCGGCGGTGCGCTCGTCTCGAGCCACCACGAAGTCGTCGCCGGCCTCGGCCACGTCGGACAGGCCCAGGACCTGCAC
>CAZIVZ010000362.1:0-3868 GCA_964542495.1 uncultured Aquihabitans sp. | reverse complement strand
TCGCACCTGCACTTCGAGATCCGCAAGCCCAACGTCAAGTGGTACTGGGCGCAGGCGATCGACCCCGAGCCGTCGCTCGACGCCGCCGCCCCGGCCGTCGCCGGTGGGGGAAGCACCACGACCACCACGACCACCACGACCACGACCCCGCCGCCCGCCACCGTTCCCGCCACACCGTTCGCACCGTTCGGTTCCGCCTCGGCGTTCGCCATCCAGCAGTCGCGAGACTTCCTCGGCCGCACCCCGTCGTCGTCGTGGACCGCGACCGCGACCCGCTCGCTCACCAACGGCAGCACCAGCCCCGACGCGTTCGTGGAGCGCCTGCTGGCCGATCCCGCCGTCACCACCGTGGTCAACCCGGTGATCCGGCTCTACACCGCGTACTTCGGCGGCATCCCCACCCACTCCGGCGTGTCCTACTGGGTCGAGGCCGTTCGCAAGGGCACGTCGCTGGACTCCGTGTCGGCCCAGATCGCCGCCTCCAGCAAGTTCAAGAGCCTCGCCGGCCCGCTCGACAACGCCGGCTTCGCCCGTCGCATCCACCGCAACCTCTACGGCGCCGAACCGAGCGCCAAGGTGGTGGGCGAGATGACGCTCCTGCTCGACCGGGGCCTCTCCCGCGGCGCCCTCACCCGGGCCGTCTGCGAGGCCACCCAGTACCGGGCCGCCAGCGCCTCACGCACCCGCGTGATCTCCGTGTACCACGCCATGTTGCGCCGTCCACCCGCCCCCAAGTGGCTGAGCTCGTGGTCGGCCGCCGACAAGGCCCGGGCCACCGGCATGGCCTCGCTGATCAAGTCGATCCGCACCAGCCCCGAGTACACCGAACGCATCGCCTGACGGCGCACCGTCGGGGTCCGACGGCCTTCGAGGGCCCGGCCCACCACGTGCGAAGATGGCCCCATGGCCCCGCCCGTTGACCCCGAGCTGCTCGACACCGCCGTCACCCTGGCCCGCCAGGCCGGCGAGCTGACCTTGCAGTACTTCCGCCGCGACGACCTCGCCATCGACCGCAAGGGCGACGGCACGCCCGTCACGGTGGCCGACCGGGGCGCCGAGCGGCTGATCCGCGAGGAGCTCGAGGCCCGGTTCCCCGACGACGGGATCCTCGGCGAGGAGGAGGCCGAGAAGATCGGCACCTCGGGTCGGCGCTGGATCATCGATCCGATCGACGGCACCAAGGCGTTCACCCATGGCGTGCCGCTGTACACCAACCTGCTCGCACTCGAGGACGCCGACGGCATCGCGGTGGGCGTGATCAACGTGCCCGCCCTCGGCGAGACCGTCTACGCCGGGCGGGGCCTGGGTTGCTTCGACAACGGCGCGCCGGTCTCGGTGAACGACCGAGAAGGGCTCCACGACGCCTACCTCACCAGCAGCGGCCTCAGCCCGTGGGACGACGACTGCCTGCTGCGAGCCAAGGCGGCCCGCTGCAACCTCCGCACCTGGGGCGACGGCTACGGCTACGTCCTGGTGGCCACCGGTCGGGTGGAGGCCATGTTCGACCCCAAGGCCGAGCTCTACGACCTCGCCCCCATGCCGGTGATCATCGAGGAGGCGGGCGGGCGGTTCACCGACCTCGCCGGCGACGTCACCCCCGCCGGGGGCAGCGGCCTCGCCACCAACGGCCGCATCCACGACGAGCTGCTCACCGTCCTGCGCGGCTGACCGGCGGATCGTCGGCCCACGCGTCGGCGAGCTCGGCACGGGCGCGCGCCACGCGTGAGCGGATCGTGCCGACCGGGCACTTGCACACCTCGGCGGCCTCGGCGTAGGAGTACCCGAGGAGCTGGGTGAGCACGAACGACGTGCGGCGGTCGGGATCGAGGCCGGCCAGCAGCTCGTCGAGCTCGAGCCCGGGGTCGACCCGGTCGGAGCGATCCTCGGCCAGGGCCCGCAGCCGGTCCTCGCGCACGCGCATGCGACGACGGCGGCGGATGGTGTCGGCGCACGTGTGGCGGGCGATGGTGAGCAGCCAGGTGCGCGCCGACGAGTCGCCCCGAAACCGCGGCAACGCGGTGAGCGCCCGCTCGTAGGTCTCCTGCGTGACGTCGTCGGCCGCCTCGCGGTCGACCAGGTGGGCGGCGAGGCGCCACACGTCGACCTGGCTGGCCCGCACGAAGCGCCCCAGCGCGGCGGAATCGCCGTCACGGGCTTCGATCGCCAGGCGGGTGAGATCGTCCACGCCCCCAGCTTGGCCGCCCACGGCGCACGGGAACCACCTCGTGCCTCCTCCTGGGCCTCCCGGCCCAGGTTTCTCGGGGGGAACGCTTGACCGAGGACGCCTCTGCGCCGATGGAAAGGGAGCATGGAGCAGATCGCAGCGGTACTCGAACGTGAGGGCGAGCTCCTCGACATCTTGTCGTTCAAGCTGGTGGAGACCCGGTTGCTGCTCGAGAGCGGCGAGCACCGGTTCCTCGCCCGGGCCACACGGGAGGTGGAGCGGGCCCGGCGGCGGACCCGAGAGGCCGATCTGGTGCGAGCCGCCTCGGTGGCCGACCTGCATCGCGGCACCACGCTGCGCGCCATCGCCGGCCGGGTGGCCGAGCCCTGGCCCGGGATCCTGCGCGACCACCACGAGCGACTCACCGCCTTGGTGGCCGAGATCGAGCTGACGGCCCACCGCAACGCCGACCTCGCCCGCTGCGGGCTCGACTCGCTGCGCCTGGCCACCGTGGGTCGCGGTGCGGGGCTCGATCCCGGACCCCGCGCCGGCGACGACGAGCTGGCCCGCCTCGCCCGAGGCGCCGCCTTCGAGACGGTGCTGGCCACCGCGGCCCGCCTCCGCATGCCGGACCTGCTCGACTTCCTCCGCTGACCCCACCCCCAGCGAATGTGGTGTGCGGGAACGACGTTCCTGTCGAATTCGCGCGTGTGGTTCGACGGGCGTTCGGACGCGAGACGTCCCGGCCATCGCTGGCCGGGACGTCTCGAGGTCTGGCTTTGCGGGCCGGGCAGGAGGCCCAGGTGCCTCAGGCGGTCTGGACGAGGCCGCCGATGCGGTCGTGCCAGTGCGAGGCGTCGGCGATGGCATCGGCGTAGCCGGCCTTGCGACGAGCGACCCGGCCCTGGGGCTCGACGTCGGTGGCGTCCTCCTCGAACTGGGCGGTGATGCCCTCGCGGAGCATCTCCAGCGCCTCGGAGCGGAGCTGCGAGATGCGCGACTCGGTGACCCCCAGGAAGGTGGCCAGCTCCTGGGACTTGCGCCCCTCGAGGAAGTAGCCGACGACCACCAGGCGGTGACGCTCGGGGAGGAGGTGCACGGCATCACGCAGGTAGGCGTGGAGCTCGCGGTTCTCGAGCTCTTCGCTCGGCTCGAGGGTGCTCTCGTCGGTGAGCACCTCGACCAGGGTGAGATCCTCCTCACCGTCGTTGATGTCGTACTCGAGGGCCAGGACCACCGAGCGGAACATCTTGTCCTGGAGGCGGCGGAGCTCGTCCTGGCTCACCCCGAGGGCCTCGGCGGTCTCCACGGAGGAGGGCATGCGACCCAGGCTGCTGGCCAGGCGCTGCTCGATCGACTCGAGACGGCGGGCGAGGTTGCGCACCGACCGGGGCGCCCAGTCGGCGGCTCGGACGGCATCGAGGATCGCACCCCGGATGCGCTGGGCGGCGAAGCGGTCGAAGGGGACCCCCCGCTCGGCGTCGTAGCGGCGAGCCGCCTCGACCAGGCCGAGGGCGCCAGCGGTGGCCAGCTCCTCACGATCGACGTGGCGAGGGAAGTTGACCGCCACCTGGAACACCACATGTCGCACCAACGGGAGGTGCTGTTCGATCAGCTCCTGGGTGGTGGGATCGCTTCCTGCTCGCATCATCGCCCTCTCGGTTCAGGTCCCCGTGTCCAGTGGGGGTGCTTCCGACTTCGGAC
>CAZIVZ010000361.1:0-3871 GCA_964542495.1 uncultured Aquihabitans sp. | reverse complement strand
GGAACTACGTGAACGGTGTCCAGGACGAGGCCTTCGACAACGCCGAACAGGTGCCTGTGTACCTGGTCAAGCAGAACGTCGCCCGAGGCACGTCCGGGCTCGAGGCCCAGGCGTACATCGCCAAGGAGAACATCCCCCGCAAGTTCAAGCCGGGGAACGCCATCGCGAGCGTCGAGGACATCTCGGGCAAGGTGGCCGTGAACGACCTGGTGCCGAACCAGGTGGTGGTGTCGGACATGTTCGTCGACGCCTCCGACCCGGCAGCTCGGGCCTCCTTCGCCGAGCGGCTCACCAAGATCCGCAACGAGGACCAGGTGGCGATCAGCCTCAACGTCGACCAGGTGCGCGGCGTGGCCGGCCTGGTGCGCCCGGGTGACTTCGTGAACATCCTGCTGGCCGACCAGTCGACCGGGGGCGCCGACGGCGACACGACCGCCGCCACCGCCGACACCAGCAAGCTCGAGTTCAAGGCCCGGTACCTGTACCAGAAGGCCCAGGTCCTCGCCGTCGGTCAGGACGCCCTGCCCCAGGCGGGTGCGGCCGCACCGGCCGACGCCACCGCCGCCGATGGGACCGCTCCGGCGGAGAACTCGGGCCTGATCACCCTGATCGTGCCGGCCAAGGCCGCCCAGTACATCTCCTCGGTGGACCCGAGCAGCATCTACATGGTGCTGGTGGCACGGGACTACAAGCCGACCCCCCTGGCGCCGATCGACCTGAGCGAGCTCCTCCCCGGCGAGGACGCCGCACAGCTCACGCCCTACGGCAAGGACGGGCCGGACAGCTCGGAGTGACCCTCCCCGCTCGTAGCGCCCATCCACCCCTCGACAGGTCCGAAAGCCCACCATGAGCGAGTATCTTCGGGCTGACGAATGGTCGGCCCCCCCACCGAACCCGACAGGATCGATGTCGAACTTCACCGCAGCCGAACCGAACGCGCCGCTGGTCGTGGTCGAGGCTGACCCCTCGGTTCGGAGCCGGCTCGCCATGCAGCTCGGCGAGCGGGCGATCCCGCTGGCCGACCTCAACGGCGTCGAGGACCGCTACCTCGACTCCCCGCTGCTGGTGGTGCTCGGACCGTCGTGCTCGCGCTCGCCGGGGATGAGCGGGGCCGAGACCCTGCTGGCCCACCGGCCCGACGTCGGGGCCATCCTTATCGCCGACGACCTCTCCACCGAGCTGTTCCAGCGGGCCATCCGCATCGGCGTCCGAGACGTGCTCGGCGCCCCGGTGGACACCGGCCAGCTCAACGAGGCCGTCCGCCGGGTGGACCAGACCCTCTCCTCCAGCCTCTCGGGCCCCCGCCCCACCGGGCTCCCCGTGGGCGAGGAGGACGCCGCCGAGGGTGGCCGGGTCATCACCGTCTTCTCCACCAAGGGCGGCGCCGGCAAGTCGGTGCTGGCCACCAACCTCGGGGTCATCCTGGCCCAGCGCTCGACCAAGCCCGTGGCGCTGGTGGACGCGGACCTCCAGTTCGGCGACATCGCCGTGATGCTCAAGCTGGCCCCGCAGCACACCATCGTCGACGCCGTGAGCTCGTTCGAGCGCCTCGACGTCGGCTTCCTGGAGAGCCTGCTCGCCACCCACCAGCCGTCGGGGCTCAAGGTGCTCCCGGCCCCGCTCGAGCCCGCCTTCGCCGACCAGATCGGCGCCGACCAGATGCACCACATCATCGGGCTGCTCCGGTCGTTCTGCTCCTACGTGGTCGTCGACACGCCCGCCTACTTCAACGAGGTCGTGCTCGGCCTGATCGAGGACAGCGACGATGTCCTGCTGGTCGCGGGCATGGACATCCCGAACATCAAGAACGTGAAGATCGGCCTGCAGACCCTGCGGCTGCTCAACACGCCGATGCAGAAGATCCACCTGATCCTCAACCGGGCCAACTCCAAGGTGAAGCTCGAGGTGAGCGAGGTGGAGCGCACCCTGCAGGTGAAGGCCGACGCCCTCATCCCGAGCGACATCGTGGTGCCGCAGTCGGTGAACAAGGGCACGCCGGTCGTGCTCGACGCGCCTCGCTCGGCCATCGCCAAGAGCCTCGAGCAGCTGGCGGATCGCTTCGCCCCGGCCACCGTCGGCAAGAAGAAGGGCTGGCGCTAGGAGCCAGTCGCTGGGGGTGCCGGCGGTCCGCCTCGGACGCCGGCGCCGCTTCGCCGCGCCCGCATGGATCCACCGGCCGCGGCCCGGCGATGCACCGGCGATGCACCGGCGGCGCACCGGCGGCGCACCGGCGGACCGGTGTTGGAGCTTTCGCTCAATGCCGGACACCGAGGGCCGATAGCTACGTGTGTCCCTCTACAAGCGCCTCCACGAACAGCAGGGCAACGGCTCCGGACCCGTGACCAAGCGTCGGGACCCGGTGCTCGATGAGCTCCGCCAGAAGATCCACCACCACCTGATCGACGAGCTCGGTCCGATCCTCTACGACAAGCGGTTGTCGGAGGACGACCTGCGCCGTCGGGTCCAGGACCAGCTCCAGTCGGCGCTGGCCGTGGAGCGGGCGCCGCTCTCGGCTGCCGACAAGGCCCAGCTGATCCAGGACGTGTCCGACGACATCTTGGGCTACGGCCCGATCGACCGGCTGCTCAAGGACGGCGACATCACCGAGGTCATGGTCAACGGCCCCGACACGGTGTTCGTCGAGCGCAAGGGCAAGGTGGAGAAGGCGACGGCGAGCTTCGTCGACGAGACCCACCTGCGCCGCATCATCGACAAGATCGTGGGCCAGGTCGGCCGGCGCATCGACGAGGCCCAGCCGCTCTGCGACGCCCGCCTCCCCGACGGCTCCCGGGTCAACGCGGTGATCCACCCGCTCGCCATCGGCGGACCGTTCCTCACCATCCGGAAGTTCTCGAAGGACCCGTACCAGATCGACGACCTGATCCGGTTCGGCACCCTCAACGCCGCCTCGGCCCGCTTCCTCCAGGCCATGGTGGTGGGGAAGCTCAACATCATCATCTCCGGCGGTACCGGCACCGGTAAGACGACGGCGCTGAACGTGATGTCGTCGTTCATCCCGGGCGACGAGCGCATCGTCACCGTCGAGGACGCCAAGGAGCTCCAGCTCCACCAGGAGCACGTGCTGGCCATGGAGGCCCGGCCGCCGAACATCGAGGGCAAGGGCCAGATCACGATCCGTGACCTCGTCAAGAACTGCCTCCGCATGCGCCCCGACCGGATCGTGGTCGGCGAGTGCCGTGCCGGCGAGGCCCTCGACATGCTCCAGGCCATGAACACCGGCCACGACGGGTCGCTGACCACGGTCCACGCCAACAGCCCCCGAGACACCCTCGCCCGTCTCGAGACGCTGGTCCTCATGGCCGGCTTCGACCTGCCGGTGCGGGCCATCCGGGAGCAGATGGCCTCGGCCATCGACTGCGTGGTGCAGCTCACCCGCCTCCGTGACGGCTCGCGCCGGATCACCCACATCACCGAGATCCAGGGCATGGAGGGCGACGTCATCACCACCCAGGACGTGTTCCTCTTCGACTTCGGCATGGGGGTCGACGAGCACGGTCGCTATCGCGGTCACCTGAAGGCCACCGGGGTGCGCCCCAAGTTCGCCGAGAAGCTCGCCGACCAGGGCATCCGCCTCGGACCGGAAGTGTTCCAGCCCGAGGCGTTCGCCAAGCGTGCGGCAGGTGCGTGGTGACGCGGCGCACTGGGCTGCGAGCGCTCCTCGCGGCCCTCGCGACCGTGCTGGTCGCGCTGGTGGTGGGCCCGGCGGCCTCGGGCCAGAGCCAGGGCGGCCTGCTGGCGGTGCGCGGCATCGACGGCACCGACAAGAAGGCCGTGAAGGTCACCTTCCTCTGGACCGGCGCGCCTGACGCCCTCAAGAACCTGACCATCCGTGAGGACGGCGTGGCCAAGA
>CAZIVZ010000360.1:0-3877 GCA_964542495.1 uncultured Aquihabitans sp. | reverse complement strand
AGCACCTCACCCCGGTGTGGGGCGTGGGCCCGGTGCGCGCCGGTGCCTTCGCCGACCTGCTCGCCCACGAGGTCGGGGCCGACGTGGCCGACGTGCTGGCGTGGGACGTCATGGTCCACGACCTCACCCCCGGCGCGCTCCTGGGCCGCCGACGCGAGCTGGTGTCATCGGCCCGCCTCGACAACCTGGTGTCGTGCTGGGCGGCGGTGGAGGCGCTCCGCGGCGACCACCAGGCCTACGCCGCCGACCCACCGCCGGTGGCGGTGATCTGCCTGTTCGACCACGAGGAGGTGGGCTCCACCTCGGGCACCGGTGCCGACGGCTCGCTGCTCGCCACCGTGATCGAGCGCACGGTCCTGGCCCGCGGCGGTGGCCGGGAGCACCTCCTGCGGGCGCTGGCCGGCTCGGTGTGCGCCTCGGCCGACATGGCCCACGCCACCCACCCCAACTACCCCGAGCGCCACGAGCCCGGCCACACGGTGTCGATCGACGGCGGCCCGGTGATCAAGGTGAACGTGAACCAGCGCTACGCCACCGACGCCCTCACCGACGCCTGCCTGGTGGATGCCTGCGACGCCGCCGGCGTGCCCCACCAGGTGTTCGTCGGCCGCAACGACATCCCGTGCGGCACCACGATCGGCCCGCTCACCTCGGCCCGGCTCGGCATCCCCACCGTCGACGTGGGGGTGGCCCAGCTCTCGATGCACTCGGCCCGCGAGCTCTGCGGCGCCGACGACCCGCCCCGCCTGGCCGCCGCCCTCACCGCGTTCCTGGCCCGATGAGCCGATGATCCCGATCCGAGCCGCGTGAACCCCGCCGAGGCGGCCCGCCTCCTCGAGGTGGGCCTCGACGACCCCTGGGACGACGTCCGCCGCGCCTACCGCGCCCACATCCGCGCCCACCACCCCGATCGCGCCGGGCCGGGCGCGGCCGACCGGGCCGCCGTGATCATCGAGGCCTACGCGGTGCTGGTGGCCCACCGCAGCGCGCCGACCCCACCCCCCGACCGAGCGCCGTCACCACGCTCCCCCGCCGCACCCGCCCGGACGGCGTGGGGCGAGGAGCCGCTCGGGCCGACGCCGGGGGTCGCCCGCGTCGACGGCGACACGCTGGCCCTCGCCGCCCCGGCCGACGAGACCTTCCGCTGGCTCACCGAGGCCGCCCACGACATCGGCGAGATCACCTACGTCGACCGCTCGGTGCCGATCCTCGAGGTGCTGTGCCGATTCGAGGGCGAACCGGCCACCTCGCTGGTGATCACCCTCCAGGGGCGCGCGGATGGCACCGAGGCGTTCTGCACGGCGGAGTCGATCGAGGCCAGACCGTCGCCGCCCACGGCCGCGGTGGTTGACCTACTGGAGCTGGCCCTGCGACGCCGCCAGGAGCAGTGATCACCCGGGCGTCGCGCGCTCAGGACCCGTAGTCGACCTCGGCATCCCAGTCGACCACGCCGGCCGGGTTGATCGGCATGCCCCGGACCCGCGTCTCGAAGTGCAGGTGGGGGCCGGTGGACAAGCCGGTGGAGCCCACGTACCCGATGAGGTCGCCCCGCTGGACGATCTGGCCGGGCGTGACCGCGATCCGGCTCTGGTGTCCGTAGAGCGTGCCCAGCGAGTGCCCGTGGTCGATCACCGTGGTGTTGCCGTAGCCGCCGCGGACCTCCGCCAGCACCACCACGCCGTCGGCCGGCGCGTAGATGGGGGTCCCCGAGGGTGCCCCGATGTCTCCTCCGGCGTGGAGGCGCACGATGCCCAGGATCGGGTGGAGGCGGGGGCCGAACTGGGAGCCGATGCGGTAGCCCGGGATCGGGGCGGTGATCAC
Organism: uncultured Aquihabitans sp.; assembly: GCA_964542495.1. Taxonomy (GTDB): domain Bacteria; phylum Actinomycetota; class Acidimicrobiia; order Acidimicrobiales; family Iamiaceae; genus Aquihabitans. Next base: position 2,056 of record CAZIVZ010000360.1, on the reverse strand, counting down.
GAGGTCCCCCGGGACCCAGTCGGGCTGGTCCTTCTGGCGGTCGGCCAGGATCATGGCCACCCCGTCGGAGGTGGTCATCTCGGCGTTGATCCGGCCCTCGATCAGGGCCTTCTTGCCCTGCACCGCCCGCAGCGCGGTGGCCTCGTTGAAGATCTCGACGTCGACCTGGTTCACCAGCTCCTGCTGGTTGTCGCGGGCGCCGGCCAGGAAGGCGGTGGCGTCTCGTACCTCGTCTCGGCGGGTGAGGGCGGCCTTGGCCGACCGCTTGGCCTTGCGATCGAGGGCCCGGCGCTCCTCACGGGCCTTGGCCAGGGCCTTCACCAGCACGTCGGTGTCGCCGACGATGGCCTTGGAGTAGGCGATGGCCCGGCCGGCGTCGTCGGTGTCCTCCGCGCTGAGCAGGGCCTCGAGCATGCCGCTGCTCTCGCCGCCGGCCACGTAGGAGGCGACGATCTGGCGGCGGAGGCGCTCCTTGGCCCGTGCCACCTTCTGCTCGGCGGCCTTCAGGGCCGCGGCCTGGCGCACCGCCTGCTCCTCGGCCTCCTGGAGCGCGAGCTGGCTGGCCACGAGCTCGGTCTCCTTGGCCTTCACCTGCAGCTTCAGCGCCTCCAGCTCGCCGCTGAGGCGGGCCTGCTCGGCCCGAGCCCGTTCCACGCGGGCGAGCAGCGCCGTCTCCTCGCCGAGGACCTCGTCCCACTCGCCCTTGAGCTGGGAGGTGGTCTCCTGCTGCCCGGTGCGCGTCGGCGCGGCGAAGGACGCGCCGGGAGCGACGACCGCCGTGGCCGACATCCCGATCGCGATCACGCACAGCGCCGCACGACGGCGACCGATGGCGCGAGAACTCAAGCCCTTGCCTCCTGACGCGCGAGGACCTTCCTCGTCGGGACCTCCCCGGGGTGCAGGGTAGTCCCAGGCCTCCTGTCGGCCACTGTCGGCCCGGTTGGAGTGCTTCGACGCCGCCGGTGCGCCTGGTCAGCGCAGCTGGTCAGCGCGGCGGCCACTCCTCGGCCTCGGCGAGCAGCTGGTCGCGGAAGTCGGGGTGGGCGATCGACGCCAGCGCCCGTGCCCGCTCCCGGGTGGTGCTGCCCCGCAGCTCGGCCACGCCGTACTCGGTGACCACCACGTCGAGCTGGTGGCGCGGGGTGGTGACGATGGTGCCGGCCGGGAACTGGCTGGCGATGCGGGAGCGCCGCACCCCGTCGATGATCGTGGAGGACCGCAGGCAGATGAGCGACCGGTCTTCGAGCTCCAGTCCCGATGACGCCACGAAGTCCTCGTGGCCGCCGATCCCCGAGAACTGGGCGCCGCCGAGCGTGTCGGCCACGGCCTGGCCGGCGAGGTCGACCGCCAGCGCCCCGTTGATCGACACCATCTTCGAGTTCCGTGCGATCAGCTCGGGCGAGTTCACGACGTGCACCGGCAGGAACGCCACCTCCCGGTTGTCGTCGAGCCAGTCGTACAGCTCACGGGTGCCGGCGGCGAAGGTGGTGATCGACACCCCGTCGAAGATCCCCTTGCGGTTGGTGACCTTGCCGGCCAGGCACAGCTTCATGAGCCCGGTGGTGAACATCTCGGAGTGGATGCCGAAGTCGCCGTGGGGGCCGTCGGCCAGGATCGACGCCACCACCGACGGGACGCCGCCGATCCCCGTCTGGAGGGTGCTGCCGTCGGTGACGAAGGACGCCACGTGCTCGGCGATGGCCCGCTCGGCGTCGGAGGGCTGCGTGGGCTCGCCGATCACGAACGGCTCGCGGTCGGACTCCACCAGCACGTCGATGTCGTCGACGTGGATGCGGTGGCCGTGCTCGCCGAGACCGTAGGTGCGCGGGTAGCGGGGGCTGACCTCCACCACCAGCACGCGCTCGGGGTCGGCGGCGGCACGGTGGACCTCGCCGACGGTGGCCCCGGCATGCAGCGACAGGCTGCACCAGCCCTCCGCGTCGGGCGGGGCGGCCGCGGTGGCCATCACCCGGGGGCAGATGCGCTCGAGCAGCGGAGCGAAGCGCCGGAAGTCGGCGGGCACGAACTCGATGGCCCCGCCCTGGTCGTGCATCAG
>CAZIVZ010000359.1:0-3878 GCA_964542495.1 uncultured Aquihabitans sp. | reverse complement strand
CGCAAGAAGGCGAACCACGGCACCAAGCCCAACGCCGGCCGCGGCTGACGTCGCGCCCCGTCGTCAGTCGAACGGGGTGAAGAACATCTGCTGGGTGGCGTAGGCCACCAGCTCGGGCCCCTCGGGCCCACGGGGGTCCCACAGGTTGGCCTCCACCGACGCGTACCCGTCACCGGCGAGGTGCCCGCGGTACTCGGCGAGGATCCAGCCCGGCGTGGGCGCGCCGAACAGGTGGACCGTGAGGTCGGTGCTCGGCGCGAACCAGCGCCGGTCCGTGGGGCCGATGCGCTCGAACACGGCGTTGGGCATGACGTCGGCCAGCACGAACAGCGCGTAGGGGTCGAGCCGGCCGTCGGGACCGATCGGCTCGTGGTCGAACCGGTACCAGTTGGCGGCATGGGCCCGCGTGCGCGGGGTGGGATCCCAGAAGTCGTGACCGAGCGCCGGGCGGCCCTCGATCACCCGCTCCCAGAACGGCATGGGCCCGCGGTCGACCACCCCCGCCTCGGGCGGGAGCGGGTCCCGGAACGACCGCTGCCCCTCGGGCCCGGCCACCGACGGGTAGGCGGCCTCGGTGAAGGCGAACCCGTGGCGGGCGGAGCCGAACACGGCCAGCGCGGTGTACCCCGAGGCGGCGTCGGCGCCCCGCACCGTGGCGCGGGCCTGGGAGATCGATCGGCCCCGCCGGAGAACCTCGACCTCGACCACCACCGGGCCGGCCGGTACCGGCGACACGAACACGCCGTGGGTGGAGCGCAGGGCCTGGCGGACGCCCTCCTCGGTGTGCAGTTCGGCGGCCATCGCCCGCGCGGCCAGGGCCGCCACCACGCCGCCCTGCGGGGCCAGCGCCAGCACCCACTCGTCACCGATGGTCGCCGTGTAGCAACCGCCCCCGTGGCTCGTGACCGTGGTGGAGTCCCACGGGGTCCCGCTCGTCATGGATGCAGGCTACGGGTGGGATGCACGAGCCCCGGCGGCGATTTCCCGCAGCACCGACCCGTCGAGCCCGGGCACCGGCCGACCTCCGGGACCGGTCACGGCAGGGGGAACGGCGCCGGGGTGAGCCACAGCGAGCCGGCCACCACGAACACCGCCACCACCCAACCGACGGCCACGGCCTCGGTGGTGCGGCCATCGGGCACCCAGCGCTCGACCAGGGCGTCGATGCCCAGGCCGGAGCGGAACCGTGACGACCCCTCGCGGGCCGTGGACACCACCACGCCCACCACCACGATGCCGACGAGCCGGAGGGCCAGGTCGAGCACCACCGTGGGCGCGTCGAGCCCCTCCAGGCCATACCAGCCGGCGAGCAGGACGGCCCCGATGCCGATCATGGGCGAGGCCCGCAACACGCTCGCCACCACGTTGCGAACGAAGCGCGCCGGGGCCAGGGCACCGGGCGCCAGCCGACGTTCCGCCCAGCCCTCGGCGACGCCCTGGCGGAGGCGGAGGCGGTGGGCCACCGAGTCGCCCAGCGTGGCCACGAGCGGGAGCACCACCAGCACGACCAGCGCCGTCACCAGCACCGGCGCCGCCGACGCGGTGGCCAGGGCGGCCGCCAGGAGCGGGATGGTGAGCTTGCGCCGCCCCGGGGGGTGCGGACCGATGGCCAGCGGAGCCTGGCCCGGCCGGGGCGCCGGGGCAGGAGCCGGAGGGGCGAGGGGCGCCGGAGGGGCGCCGGCGGGACGCGTCCGGTCCAGGGCGGAGGCAGGGCCCACGGTGACATCGAGCAGCGGCACGGCCGCGGGCCGGGTGGTGTCGCTGACCTGGGGGGCAGTCGGTGCCGACGGCGAGCGGGAGGGAGCGGGGCGCGGCACCACCAGGGTCGGCCCGGTGGGACCGGTGGGACGGGTGCGAGCCGCCACCTCGGCCACCGCATCGTCCAACCCCGTGCGGGGATCGGCGTCGAGCCAACGGTCAGAGGCGCCGCCGGCCGGGGACCGGTCACCGGCCGGGGCGCCGGGAGGCGGCGGCATCCGGTCGAGCAGGAGCGAGCGAGGGCCGGTGGGGAGGCCCGGCGCGCCGAGCCGGGCGAGGAGCGAGTCGAGGTCCTGGGGACGGTGGCTCGGCTCGAGCTCCAAGCCATCGAGGATGGCGTCGCTCACCGCCTTGGAGATGGCCGGGTTGACCGAGTGGGGAGACGGCAGGGGCGCACCCCCCTCACGCTCGATCGCCGAGACCGGCACGCGACCCGTGGCCAGCCGGTAGCAGGTGGCGGCCAGGCCGTACACGTCGGTGGACGGGCCGAAGCGCCCCTCGCCCCGGTACTGCTCCAGCGGCGCGTACCCCGGCGTGACCATGCGGGTCATGCCCACGGTCTGGCCCTGCTCGTAGTCGCGCGCCAGGCCGAAGTCGATCACCACGATCCGGCCGTGGTGGGTCATCATCACGTTCGACGGGTTCACGTCGCGGTGCAGCACCCCGGCGGCGTGGACGGGGCGCAGGGCGGCGGACACCCGACCGGCCACGTCGAGCACCTCGTCCTCGGCGAAGGGACGGTTGCGCGCTCGCAGGAGCTCCACCAGCGTCCGACCCTCGAGCAGCTCCATCACCAGGTACGCCGTGCCGTGCTCCTCGAACACCTCGTACACCCGGACGATGCCCGGATGGGTGAAGCGCGCCAGCACGCGCGCCTCGCGCAGGAAGCGATCGCGGGCGGCACGGAACCCGGCTCGTCCCTGCGGCGGGGTGAGCACCAGGGACCCGTGGCGCACGGCCGACTCGGGGAACAGCTCCTTCATGGCCACCCGCCGCTGGAGGCGCCGGTCGCCCACCTCGTAGGTGATCCCGAACCCGCCCCGGCCGATCACACCGAGGATCTGGTAGCGGTCGTCGGCCAGGCGGGTGCCCAGGTCGAGCTCGGCGGGTGCCGCCAGCTGGTGACCGCACCAGGCGCACACCAGCCAGGCGTCGGCGACCTCGTGCCCGCACTGGGGACAGCGATCGTCGCCGATCGGGCCGGTCGGGTGCACGGAGGGGTCCACGATCGGCCCAGGCTACGAGGGCGGCGGAGCCGGGAACGGTCGGGAACCACCGGCCCGCCCGGGTCGTCACAGCAGCATCCGAACCCAGGAGGCCGCCATGTCGAACCGCCAAGCACCCGCTCGAACCCGCCCGCTCACCCGCCGGTCGGGTGCCCCCAGCCGCCGGGTCCGGGCCGGCCTCATGGTGGGCGCGGTGGTCGCCGTGCTGGCGGTCGCCGGGCTCATCGGCCGCGGCGGCGTCGATTCGGGGACGACGAGCCGCGGGGGTGAGGCGCGATCGGCGGTGGAGGTCGCCGGACGGGGCTCCACCGCTCCCACCCAGACCGCTCCCACCCAGACCGAGGCCAGCGAGTCGGCCGGCGACGGGGCGGACGACGGACTCGCCAGCGCGAGCGGCGCGGGTGGCGGTGACGTCGCCACCGATACCGCCGGCTCGGGCACCGGCAACCGGCTGGAGCCCAAGATCGTGCGCACCGGCTCGGTCGACCTGGTGGTCGCGCGAGGTTCGTTCGACCGGGCGGTGGCCCGCCTCACCAGCCTCGCCACCGGTGGCGGCGGGTTCGTGTCGGCCAGCCAGACATCGGCGCTCGACGACGCGCCCCAGGGCACCATCACCCTGCGGGTCCCCGTCGACCGCTTCGACGACGTGGTGGCCCAGGTGCGCAAGCTCGGGACCGTGGCCTCGCTCACCACCGGCAGCCAGGACGTGACCGGCGAGTACAGCGACGTGGCCGCCCGCATCAAGGCCCTCCGCGACGAGCGCGAACAGATCACGCTGGTGCTCGGACGAGCCGAGACGATCCCCGACATCTTGTCGGTGCGCGACCGCCTGGCCGTGGTGCAGAGCGAGCTCGAGCAGCTCCAGGGCCGCCAGCAGGTGCTCGACGACCAGAC
>CAZIVZ010000358.1:0-3881 GCA_964542495.1 uncultured Aquihabitans sp. | reverse complement strand
GGCGTCGCCGTCCTCTCGGAGGGGCTCGGAGAGCGAGAGCGGCTCGGCCGCGAAGCGCAGGGCCTCGGTGACCTTGTCCTCGGGCATCTCCACCTCGGCCGACAGCTCGGCGAGGGTGGCGGGGCGGCCGAGCTTCAGCTCGAGGCGGGCCCGGGCCTTCTGCAGGCGGGCGAGGGTGTCGCCGGCGTGCACGGGGAGGCGGATGGTGCGACCGGTGTTGGCGATGCCGCGGGTGATGGCCTGGCGGATCCACCAGGTGGCGTAGGTGGAGAACTTGAAGCCCTTGCGCCAGTCGAACTTCTCGACGGCGTGCATCAGGCCGAGGTTGCCCTCCTGGATCAGGTCCAGCAGCGGCAGACCCGAGGCCTGGTACTTCTTGGCGATGGACACCACGAGGCGGAGGTTCGACTGCACGAAGGTGCGCTCGGCCTGCTCGCCCAGGCGCGACTGACGGCGCAGCTCGCGCTTGCGTGCCGCGGTGACCTCCTTGCCACCGGCCTCCAGCTCCTCGCGAGCGGCGTTGCCCGCCTCGATGGCCTGAGCCAGGCGGACCTCGTCGTCCTTGGTGAGCAGGGGGTATTGGCCGATGTCGGTGAGGTACAGGCGTACGAGGTCTTCCTCGTCCCGTTCCACTCGCTCTTTGGCCATTGCGCACCTGTTTCTGTCGGGAGGGATGGGGCCGGACGAGGTGATGTCGGAGGGGCATTCCCCCAAACGAGCACCACAACACCTACGATCGGGCCTGGCTCCGGGCTTCCTTAGGTTACCGACCGGGTCAAGTGCGCCAAACTCCGACCCCATGACCGACTCCCCCGACCCCGGCCTCGTTCCCTCCGAGTGGGGACTGCTCGACGCCGAATCACAGAACCTCGCGTTCCCTGACACCTTTCCGATCCCGTCCCGTCCGGAACGAGAGGCGCTGCGTACGGGTGACATGGTCAAGCTGGTGTTCGTCCTCGACCCCCCGCCCGCGTCGGGGCCCAACGCCGAGCGGATGTGGGTGGAGGTGCGCACCGCTCACCGGGACGGCACGTTCGACGGGTGGCTCACGAACCAGCCGGTGGTGATCACCAGCCTGGCGCCGTCGGCCGTGGTGGCGTTCGAGGCGCGCCACGTCGCCGGCATCGCCCTCCGCAAGGAGGAGGTCACCTTCGACGTGAGCCTCGAGGCGGTGGTGTCGCGGCGGGCCCTCAAGCTCCACGGTCCGCCCGGATGGGCCGGGTTCGACGCCCCGCTCGCCGCCTCCGACAGCGGGTGGACCATCACCGCTGGCGACGAGCCGGCCGACTACTTCTCCGGCGATCCCGGCGAGGTCACCCAGATCGTCGGCCTCGGCGAGCTGGTGCAGCGCTACCCCGCCCTGGTGGAGGTGTTCCAGGCCGGCGAAGGCGAGTGGGTCTACCGGCCCGAGCACCGGCGCTACGTGCGGTTGAAGGACACCTGACCCACCGGTCCACCGCGGCGGTTCGGGGCTGCGGTTCGGGTGCCCCGGTTCAGGGGAGCGGCGCGGGCGGCACCACCGGCTCCACGCGCAGCGCGAGGTAGTCCGGGATCGTGAGGGCCACGGCCTGGACCAGCGTGGCCGCCACCGGTCGATCGGCGGGGCCCACCGCCACCCCACGGCGCTCCTCGTAGCCGCGCCCCAGCGCCACCAGCACGCCGGCGGCGGCCACGGCCCGGTCGATGGTGGCATCGGGCTCCACCAGGGCTTCGAGCTCGTCGAACCTGGACTCCACGTCGGGCCGGCTCGGCACCACGAACGCCTCGCGTGGGTGCTCGCGCAGCTCGGGCAGGCGCCGGTGCCACCATTCGGACACCTCGGCTCGATGGGCACGGATCGCCCAGAAGGCCTGACTCAGCTCCAGGTCGGCCTCCACGGCCAGCCACGCCGTGAGCACCTGGTGGAACCGGAGCTCGGCCCAGCAGGCGTGGCCCACCCACGCCGCGGCATCGAGGATCCGCACGCCAGCGGGGACCACCACCGAGGGGCTGGGACCAACATCGCTCATGTCGCGAGATTGCCACCTCACCGAGGCGAATGTGGTGTGCGGGAACGGCGTTCCGGTCGCCTTGGCGCGTGAGGTTCGCGTCCGGCGCGCTCGACCGTCGTCGAACTCCACGCGCGAATCCAGCAGGAACGCGGCCTGGGCACACCACATTCGCTGGGGGTCAGGGGTCTGGGGGAGGGACCACAGCCAGCTCGGCGCCGACGGCGGGCGGGCGGGGGCCGGCGAGCTCTGCCACCACCACGGCGGCCAGGATCAGGGCGGCGCCGGCCAGGCCAGCAGGGCCGAGGTGGTCCCCCGCCAGCTCGCCCAGCACGCCCGCCGACACCGGCTCGAGGAGCAGGATGATGGCTGCCTGGCTCTCGGGCACCACCCGCTGCCCCCAGGTCATGCACCAGAACGCCAGCGCGGTGGCGGCCACCCCGCAGAACGCGGCAGCGGCCCACACGCCCGCGTCGAACCCGTAGCCGCCCTCGGTGGCCGCCCCCGGCACCAGGCAGGCGGCACCCACCGTGAGCACCTGCCAGAACGTCAGGCGGACCGGGTCGTGGCGACCCGAGACCTCGCCCAGCACCACGATGTGCACGGCGAAGGCGAGCGCCGCCCCCATGGTGAGCACCTCACCCCGGCCGACACCGGCCGTGCCCCCCGACAGGCACGCGAGTCCGGCCACCGCCAGGGCCACGCCCACCACCACGTTGGTGGCGGGGCGCCGGCGGGTGCGCACCACGCCGATCACCGGTACCAGGACGACGAGCAGGTACGTGATGAAGGCCGACACGGCCGCGGTGGTGGTGCGCAGGCCCACGGTCTGGAGCAGGTAGCCCACGAGCAGGCATCCCCCCGCCGTCACGCCGTGGCGGCGCTCGCCGGGGGTGGCCGGCCGCCGTCGGGCGAGGGGCCAGAGCACGGCGGCGGCGATCAGGAACCGCACGGCCAGGAACGGCATCACGTCGGCGCGCGCGACGGCCTCCTGCACCACCAGGAACGTGGTGCCGAACAGGAAGCCGGCCAGCGCCAGCGCGGCCACGCCACGGGCGCGCGCCGGTGGGTGCGAGGCGAGGGCGGTCACCGGAGGCAGAACGGGAGCGGGGGGTGTCAGCGGTAGCCGTTGGTGATGGGCAAGCGGCGGTCCTTTCCGAACGCCTTGGCGCTCACCTTCACGCCGATGGGGCTCTGGCGGCGCTTGTACTCGGCACCGTCGACCAGGCGGGCCACGCGGCGCACGGTGGCCTCGTCGTGGCCGTGGTCGATCAGCTCGGCCACGGTGCGGTCGTGCTCCACATAGCCCTCGAGGATCGGGTCGAGCACCTCGTAGGGCGGGAGGCTCTGATCGTCCCGCTGATCCGGGCGCAGCTCGGCCGACGGGGGCTTGGTGAGCACGCCCTCGGGGATCACCGGCTCCGGCCCCTGGGTGTTGCGCCACCGGCAGAGCTCGTAGACGCGCGTCTTGTAGACGTCCTTGAGCACGGAGTAGCCGCCGACGGTGTCGCCGTAGAGGGTGGCGTACCCCACCGCCACCTCAGACTTGTTGCCGGTGGCCAGCACGATCCAGCCGAACTTGTTCGACAGGGCCATGAGGGTGAGGCCCCGGATGCGGCTCTGGAGGTTCTCCTCGGTGAGGTCCGGGTCGCGGCCCTCGAACGCCGGGGCCAGCATGGCCAGCTCGGCGGCGTGGGCGGGCTCGATGGCGATGGTGCGGAAGTCGATGCCCAGGTTGCGCGCCAGCAGCTCGGCGTCGGAGCGGGAGTGGTCGCTGGAGTAGCGCGACGGCATGGACACGCCGTGGACGTGCTCGGAACCGATGGCGTCGACGGCGATGGCGGCCACCAGGGTGGAGTCGATGCCGCCCGAGAGCCCGGTCAGCACGTCGCC
>CAZIVZ010000357.1:0-3883 GCA_964542495.1 uncultured Aquihabitans sp. | reverse complement strand
AGGTGCTGGCCCGGGTGCGCCCGCTGCCGGGCCAGCGCGGGGTGCTGATCGGGATCGGCGGGCACCCGGCCATCCTCGAGGCGTTCGACGACCCGCGCTCGCTCGCCGAGCGGTGGGCCGGCCTCCTCGGCGGCGTCCTGCTCGACGCCCAGCTGGTGACCCCGGCCCCCACGCCCGGCCACCGGGCCCGCTCGTTCGCCCGGCGGGTGTCGGGGTGCCCGCTGGCACCCACCTCACGGGGCGGGGCCGGCGTGGTGCTCGCCAACCCGGAAGGCGGCCTGGCCTCGGTGGCCGCCCTCACCGACGGCGACGACGCCCTCCTCCACCTCGGCGCCCTCAACGCCCGCCACGACCTGGTGGTGGCGGCATGATGGGTCGCGTGTCGGGCGCGGTGCGGGCGGATCGGGCGGTGGGGGCCGTGCTGGCCGGTGCCGCAGGCGACGCCCTCGGCGCGGCGCACGAGTTCGGTCCGCCCCTGGCCGACGACGCCGTGGTGGCCATGGTCGGCGGCGGCCCCTTCGGGTGGGAGCCGGGGGAGTGGACCGACGACACGCAGATGGCCCTCGCCGTCCTGCACTCGCTGGCCGATCCCCGGGTGGTGGCCTCGGGTCAGGTGATAGCGGCGGTGGAGGACGGGTTCCGGGCCTGGCACGCGAGCGGGCCGGCCGACGTCGGCAACCAGACGAGGGCGGTCCTCGGCGCAGCCGCGGAGCCCGGCTCGCTGGCTGCGGCCGCCGCCAGCTTCACCGCCGCCAACCCACGGGTCGCGGCCGGCAACGGCAGCCTCATGCGCACCGGCCCGATCGCGCTCGCCCATCGGGGCGAGCGGGTGGCCGTCGCCGAGCTGGCCCGGGCCGTCTCGTCGCTCACCCACCCCGACCCGGACTGCGTCGACGCCTGCGTGCTGTGGTCCGTGGCCATCGATCACGCGATCCACCACGCGCCGATGTCCGACGAGCCGTTCGACTGGGCGGCTGCGGTGTCGGCCGGGCTCGACCTGGTGCCGGCCGAGCGCCGGGACCGGTGGCGTGACCTGATCGCCGAGGCGGCCGGTGCCGAGCCGGTGGCGTTCACCGCCACCAACGGGTGGGTGGTCGCCGCGTTCCAAGCGGCGCTCGCCGCCATCTGCTCCACACCGGTGCCCGAGGGTCCGGCGGCCTGCGGCCACCTCCAGCTGGCGCTGGCCAAGGCGGTGCGAGGCGGCGGCGACACCGACACCCTGGCCGCCATCGCCGGCTCGCTGCTGGGTGCCCGGTGGGGTGCCACCGCGGTGCCGCTGCGGTGGCGAGCCCTGCTGCACGGGCGCCGGATCTACGGCGAACCGGCGCTGTCCGCCGCCGACCTCGACGCCCTGGCCCGCCTGGCGTTCGACCGGGGCCGGCCCGACCCGTCGGGATGGCCAGGGGTCGCGTCGCTGCTCGACGTCTACGGGGCAGACCTGCGGGTGGCCGGCACCGGCTCCCACCTGGTGGAGCTCGACGGCGTGCTGTTCGGCAACGTGGGCGACGTGGGCCGTGCGCTGGAGGCCGGCGCCGATGTGGTGGTGTCGCTGTGCCGCATGGGGTCCGACGACGTCCCCGCCGGCGTCGAGCACCACAGCATCGGGCTCATCGACAGCGGTGCGGCGGACAACCCGAACGCCGTGTTCCTGCTGGCCGACCTGGCCGACACCATCGCCGCCTGGGTGGCGGAGGGTCGCCGGCCCTTCGTCCACTGCGTGGCAGCCGAGAGCCGCACCCCCACCGTGGCCGCCGCTCACCTCCACCGCCACGGCGGCCTGACCGCTGCCGCCGCCCTCGATCGCGTGGCCACCGAGCTCGGCGGCCCCAAGAACGCCCACCTGCGATCCACGATCGGGGAGCTCGACGCGATCCCCGTCCAGGCGGTGGGCTGATTTTCGTCGCGGATGCCGCTGCTGGGCGACAGATCTCGCGACCAGAACCCTCCAGGTCCGGCGCCTCCTGATTCTCGTCGCGGGATTGGCGGCTGGGCGACCGATTCCGCGACCAGAACGACAACCAGGTCACGGCCACCGCCTACCATCCGGCCGACGTAGGCGAGTGACCGGGGGAGGGTGGACGTGGCGGACGAGCTGGGGAACCCGATCCTGAACTCTCCGTACGCGCCGCCGGAGCGGCACTTCGCGCTGGGGCCGAACGGGCCGACGGGTGAGGTGCTGCCGGGGCGGCGGCCGAGCGAGTCGTTCATCCCGATCCCGGCGTCTCGCAAGGGCAAGGGCGGCGCCGAGCAGCAGGTGCTGGACCTGGACACCACGGGTGAGCGGCGGGAGCGCAACTCGCTGATCAACGACATCCGCCGCCAGGTGGAGCTGTGGCGGGCCCGGAGCTACCCGGGGGTGACGCCGATGAGCCGCAAGCTGTTGCAGCACTGGGCGGGCGGGGTCGACGTCCGCGAGGACCGGATGCTGTTCTGCCAGCGCGAGGCGGCGGAGACGGCGATCTACCTGGCCGAGGTGGCCGGCCGTCACGGCGAGCCGGACTTCCGGACCCGGCTGGACGCCGAGAACGCGTCGCACAACGACGGCCTGCCCCGCATCGCCCTGAAGATGGCCACCGGTTCGGGCAAGACCGTGGTCATGGCCATGCTCATCGCCTGGCAGACGATCAACAAGGTGGCCACGCCTCGCGACGCCCGGTTCTCGAAGCGGTTCCTGGTGGTGACGCCGGGCATCACGATCCGCGACCGGTTGCGGGTGCTCCAGCCGGCGGCGGCGGACAACTACTACGCCGAGCGGGGCCTGGTGCCCGACGACCTGTGGCCGCTGTTGCAGGAGGCGCAGGTGGTGATCACGAACTACCACGCGTTCCTGCTGCGCGACGCGCCGGAGATCAAGGGCGTGGCGGCGAACACCCGCAAGATCCTGAACGCCGGCAAGGCGGTGGACCCGTTCAAGGAGACCGAGGCCGACATGGTGTCCCGGGTGCTGCGGGACTTCGCCGGCAGGGGCGGCGCGACCGGCAAGGGCGGCGCCCACGGCAAGGCCACCGGCGGGATCGTGATCCTCAACGACGAGGCGCACCACTGCTACCAGAACAAGCTGCTGTCGCCCGACGGCACGGTCGAGAAGCTCGACAAGGAGGCCAAGGACCGCAACGAGGACGCTCGGGTGTGGTTCAAGGGCATCCGGGCGGTGGCGGCCAAGGTCGGCGTGAAGCAGGTCTTCGACCTGTCGGCCACCCCGTACTACCTGGGCGGTTCGGGCTACTACGAGGGGTTCATCTTCCCGTGGGTGGTGTCGGACTTCTCGCTGATGGACGCCATCGAGTCCGGCATCGTGAAGGTGCCGCGGGTTCCGGTGGACGACGACGCCACCGGTGAGCTGCCCACCTACCTGCACCTGTGGGACCACGTCGGCAAGAAGCTCCCGAAGAAGCTGCCCAAGGACACCGATCTCAGCCAGCACCCGCTGCCGGAGGTGCTCGAGGGTGCGCTCGAGAGCCTGCACCGCAGCTACCAGCGCCGCTTCGAGCAGTGGGAGCAGGTGCTGGCCGAGGCGGGGGAGCCGCCGCCGGTGATGATCGTGGTGTGCCCGAACACCACGGTGTCCAAGATCGTGTTCGACTGGATCGCCGGCGTGGAGATCGAGCGGGACGACGGCTCCACGGTGATCCGGCCGGGCAAGCTCGACCTGCTGTCGAACACCGACGACGGGGGCGACTGGTTGCGCCGGCCCCGGTCGATCCTGATCGACTCGATGGCGATCGAGTCCGGTGAGTCGTTCTCGGCCGACTTCAAGAAGGTGGCCGCGCAGGAGATCGACACGTTCAAGGCCGAGTACCGGCGCCGCAACCCGGGTGCCGACGTCGACAAGATCACCGACGAGGACCTGCTGCGCGAGGTCATGAACACCGTCGGCAAGAAG
>CAZIVZ010000356.1:0-3892 GCA_964542495.1 uncultured Aquihabitans sp. | reverse complement strand
AGCAGGGTGTGCTCGAACTGGGCGGTGCGCTTGTTGTCGACGGTGGTGGCCGTCCAGTCGTCGTCCCAGAGGTGGTGGCGCCAGTCGCCCACGGTGATCATCGGCTCGATGGTGAACGTCATCCCCTCCTGGAGCACCTTGGTGGCCCGGGGGTCGTAGTAGTGCGGGATGGCGAGGTCGGTGTGGAAGGTCTCCCCCACCCCGTGGCCGATGAAGGCGCGCACCACGCCGAGCCCGTTGCTCTCGGCGTGGTCCTGGATGGCTCGGCCGATGGCGTTGATCGGCGCGCCGGGGCGCACCTGGGCGATTCCCCGTTCGAGGCACTGGCGCGTGACCCGCACCAGGCGCTGGGACTCCGGGTCGACCGAGCCCACGAAGAAGGTGGCGTTGGTGTCGCCGTTCACCCCTTCGCGAAAGCAGGTGACGTCGAGGTTGACGATGTCGCCGTCGCGCAGCGGGCGGGTGTCGGGGATCCCGTGGCAGATGACCTCGTTCACCGAGGTGCACAGCGACTTCTTGTAGCCGTTGTAGTTGAGCGGGCTGGGGTAGGCACCGGCCTCGATGGTGAGCGTGTGGCAGAGCTCGTCGAGCTCGTCGGTGGTGACGCCCGGCGCCACCGCCGCACCCACCTGGGCCAGCACGTCGCCAGCGAGGCGTCCCGTGCGCCGCATGCGCTCGATCACGTCGGCCGACTTCACGTCGGGCTCGCCGCGGTGGCTCCCGCCGCCGGTCGCGGCCCACGGCGGGGCCTCGATGGCGTCGGGCACCGGCCGGCGCGGGCTGAGGGTGCCCGGCATCACGCGGTCGGTGGTGGGCTTGTGGCATCGCTTGAACTTGAGGCCGCTGCCACACCAGCACGGGTCGTTGGGCCGCACCTTGGACAGCGGGGTCAGCGGTGCCGTCACGCCTCCACCTCGAGGCGCAGCATCGTGCGGGCCGGGCCCACCACGTACAGGGAGCCGGTGACCAGCACGAGGTCGTCGGGGCTGGCCAGGCCGAGGGCGCGCTCCACGGCCTCCTCCACCGACGACACCGCTTCGGCCACGATGCCCAGCCCGTCGGCGGCCGCCGCCAACTCGGGGGCGGGGATGGCCCGGGGCGAGGTCGGCGTGCAGGCGATGAGGAAGCCGGCGTCGCGGGCACCGAGCGCCTCGAGCATCTCCGCCGGGTCCCGGCCCCGGAGGAAGCCGGCCACCACCACGATGGTGCCGGCGAGGGTGAGCTCGTCTCGGAGGGTCCGGGCGCACGCCCGGGCACCGTCGACGTTGTGGGCGGCGTCGAGCACCACGGTGGGCTCGCGGTGCACGATCTCGAACCGGCCGGGCACGGACACCTTGGCGAAGCCCTCGAGGACCACGTCGTCGTCGGTGCGGCGCCCGAAGAACGCCTCCACCGCGGCCAGGGCGACCGCGGCGTTGTCAGCCTGGTGCTCGCCGTGCAGCGGCAGGAACACGTCATCGATCGTTCCACTGGGCGTGCGCAGCGACACGCTCCGGCCCCCCAGCGCGAGCAGCGACTGCTCGGCGTCGAAGTGCTCGCCGCGCCACCACGTGTCGGCCGCATCGGTGGCCCCGAGCACGCCCCGGAGCTCCGGGTCGGTCTCACCGCACACGAAGGTGGACCCCGCCTTGACGATGCCGGCCTTCTCGTCGGCGATGGCCGCCCGCCAGGCGCCCTGCCCGTCGGTGTGGTCGTGGCCGACGTTGGTGAGCACGGCCACGCTGGCCTCGACCACGTTGGTGGCGTCGAAGCGTCCGAGCATGCCCACCTCCACCACGGCCACGTCGACGGCCACCTCGGCGAACCACCCGAAGGCCGCCGCGGTGAGGATCTCGAAGTAGCTGGGCGTGATGCCCGCCACCTCCTCCACGGCGGCAACGGTGGCGATGGCGTCGGCCAGGTCGGTGTCGCCGATGGGCTCGCCGTTCCAGGCGATCCGCTCGTTGATCACCTCGAGGTGCGGGCTCGTGTAGGTGCCCACCGACAGACCGTGGGCCACGAGCAGGCTGGTGACCATGCGCGCCACCGAGCCCTTGCCGTTGGTGCCGGTGATGTGGATGACCGGGTAGGCCGACTGCGGGTCTCCCAGCACCGAGACCAACCGGCGCATCCGGTCGAGCGACAGGCCTTCGGCCCGGCCGGCGGTGGCCTCCAGGTTGGTGTGCTGGTCGAGGTAGCGGAGGGCGGCGGCGAGGTTCACGGTCCGGACAGGCTACCGGCCGACCCGATGGCCTCGGCCTACCGGCGCGAGCTACCAGTAGCCGCCGGGCAGGCTCACCCCGAACTGCTTCTGGAGCAGCCGCAGGTCGAACACGTCGCGCGGGGCGGGCTCGTAGCCCTGGTGGTGCGCCGTCTGGGTCTGCGCGTCGATGCAGGTGACCACCTCGCCGCCGATCCACCCGGTCGTGGTGCCGGTGTCGGCGTAGCGGCGGTCGGACCCGTCGGGCTCGCCGGCCACCGGCCGGCGAACCCCGTCGACCTCGGGCCCCAGCGCCAAGAGGTCCACCTGGCGACCCTCGCGGTCGGCCAGCGTGGCGCGGGTGGGACGCTGGTCGACGTCGACGGTGAACCCGACCTCGGTGAGCGCGGTCACCGCGGCGTCGAGGTGCTCCTCCGCCATCACCAGGTCGAGGTCGTCGTGGTCGCGGTGCTGGGCGCCGAGCAGGGCGTCGACCCCCCAGCCACCCTCGACCACCACGGGCACGCCGTCCTCGGCGAGCACGGTCAACACGTCGAGCACGTCGGTTGCTTCCATCACCCTGCCTGCCCCCTGTGTTCTCCGAGCGTTCGAGGCCCGGTGCTAGCTCGCGGCGCGCCTCGGGCGGGTGGCGCGGGGGGAGGCCTGCCGCGGGACGAGGGTGGGGTTCACCTTCTCGAGCACGACGTCGGCATCGATGACGCAGCGCTCGACGTCGGTGCGGCTCGGGAGGTCGTACATCACGTTGAGCAGCACCTCCTCGAGGATCGCCCGCAGGCCGCGGGCGCCCGTGGCGCGCAGGATGGCCTGGCCGGCGATGGCCTGGAGGGCGTCGTCGGTGAACTCCAGCTCCACGTTCTCGAGCTCGAAGAACTTCTGGTACTGCTTGACCAGGGCGTTGCGGGGCTCCACCAGGATCTTCACCAGGGCGTCGCGGTCGAGCTGGTCGACCACGCCCACCACGGGCAGGCGGCCGATGAACTCGGGGATCAGCCCGAACTTGTGGAGGTCCTCGGGCATGAGCTGACCGAGCAGGTTGCCGAGGTCCTTGTCCTCCACCTTGCGGATGTCGGCCCCGAAGCCCACGCCCTTGGCACCGGCGCGGCTCTCGATGATCTTCTCGATCCCGGCGAACGCTCCGCCGCAGATGAAGAGGATGTTGGTGGTGTCGATCTGGATGAACTCCTGGTGGGGGTGCTTGCGGCCCCCCTGCGGTGGCACCGACGCGGTGGTGCCCTCCAGGATCTTGAGCAGGGCCTGCTGCACGCCCTCGCCGGACACGTCCCGGGTGATCGAGGGGTTCTCGGCCTTGCGGGCCACCTTGTCGATCTCGTCGATGTAGATGATCCCGGTCTCGGCCTTCTTGACGTCGTAGTCGGCGGCCTGGATCAGCTTGAGCAGGATGTTCTCGACGTCCTCGCCCACGTAGCCCGCCTCGGTGAGCGCGGTCGCGTCGGCGACGGCGAACGGGACGTTGAGCAGCCGGGCGAGCGTCTGGGCGAGGTGGGTCTTGCCGCAGCCGGTGGGCCCGAGCAGCATGATGTTGCTTTTGGCCAGCTCGACGTCGTCGCGGCGGGTGGTGCCGACGCTCTGCTGGTACTGGATGCGCCGGTAGTGGTTGTAGACGGCGACCGAGAGCACCTTCTTGGCGTGCTCCTGGCCGATGACGTAGTCGTCCAGCACCTTGCGGATCTC
>CAZIVZ010000355.1:0-3944 GCA_964542495.1 uncultured Aquihabitans sp. | reverse complement strand
ATCCTCGGGACGCTCGCCCAGCGTGAACAGCGCCTCGTGGCAGCCGGCCGCAGCGCCGCGGCGGGCGATGGACACGACCTGCTGGGGCGTGAGGTACGGGGCGTCGAGCCGGGCGGGGGGCTGGGCGAACGTGCAGTACCCGCACTTGTCCCGGCACAACATCGTGAGCGGGATGAACACCTTGGGGGAGTAGGTGATCCGGGTGCCGTGCGCGCCGTCGCGAACGGCGCGCGCACGGGCCAGCAGCTCGGGCAGGGGGAGGTCCCAGGGCGTGCTGGGGGCATCCGACATGGTGCGGAGGCTACTGGCGGGCCGACGCGGTCCGACGCGGGGTGGGGTCGGCCCCGGGCCGCTCAGCGGGCAAGGCCCGATGCGGCGGCGTCGTCGACCAGCCAGACCACGCGATCGGCATCGATGCGGGCCGCGGGCAGGTCGTCGCCGGCGGCGATGGCGGCCAGGGCGTCGGCCTTGTCGGCACCCGACACGGTGACGACCACGAGGTGGGCGCGGGCGATCCCGGCGAAGGTCAGGGTCATGCGCCGGTAGGGGTGGATGCCCGTGGGGTCGTCGTTCATCGCCACGAGGCGCCCGGGGTCGGCGTCGAGCGCCTCGGAGTGGGGGAACAGCGAAGCCGTGTGGCCGTCGGCGCCCATGCCGAGGTGAACCAGGTCGATGCGGCCGAGGTCGCCGAGCCGGAGCTGGTACGGGTCGGGGCCCTCGGCGCAGCGCATGAGGTGCGTGGCGTTGGCTGCTCCCACGCGGTCGAGGAGGGCCTCGCGCGCCAGGTAGTAGTTCGAGTCGACGTGGTCGTGGGGGACGCAGCGCTCGTCGCCCCAGTACACGTCGACCTTCCACCAGTCGACCTGGTTCCCGGCGTGGTCGGCCAGGTGCTCGTAGCACGAGCGGGCGGTGGCCCCACCGGAGAGGGCGAGCGAGAAGGTGTCGACCGGCCGGCTGCGGAACGCGTCGAGGACCTGGGCCGTGAAGGCCCCGGGCACGTCGGGCGTCACGATCAGCTCGCCGGGGATCGCCATGGGCTCAGGCCCCTCCGCCCAGCGACGACGCCTTGTCCGCCAGCGAGGCCAACAGCTCGTCGAAGGACTTCTCGAACGAGGCCACGCCCTCCACCTCGAGCTGGCGGGTGACGTCGTCGAGGTCGATGCCGAGCTCGGCGAGGCGGCCGAGCACGTCCTTGGCGCCGGCCAGGTCGGCATCGGCGGTGCGGGCCACCGTGCCCCGCTCCTCGAACGCCTCCAGCGTGGCCTCGGGCATGGTGTTGACCGTGTCCGGGGCGATGAGGGTGTCGACGTAGAGCGTGTCGGGGTAGGAGGGGTCCTTGGTGGACGTGGACGCCCACAGCGGGCGCTGCACGCGAGCACCGCGGGCGGCCAGGGCCTCCCACCTGGGCCCGCTGAAGCGGTCGAGGAACAGCTCGTAGGCCAACTGGGCGTTGGCCACCGCCGCCGTGCCCTTGAGGGCGAGGGCCTCGGGGGTGCCGATGGCCTCGAGGCGCTTGTCGACCTCGGAGTCCACCCGGCTCACGAAGAACGAGGCCACGCTCGACACGCCGTGGAGCGACCCCGAGCACGCCTCGAGGCCCGACAGGTAGGCCTCGATCACCTCGTCGTAGCGGCTCACGCTGAACAGGAGGGTGACGTTGACGCTCCTGCCGTCGGCGATCACGGCCTCGATGGCGGGCAGGCCCTCGGCGGTGCCGGGGATCTTGACGTAGAGGTTGGGGGCGTCGATGCGCTCGTGGAGGTGGCGGGCGGCGGCCATGGTGCCGGCGGTGTCGCGTGCGAGCGACGGGGCCACCTCGACCGACACGAAGCCGTCGACGCCGTCGCTCGCGTCGTACACCGGTGCCAGCACGGCCAGGGCCTCGGTGATGTCGGTGACCACCATCTCCCAGTAGCAGTCCTCGACCGACCGCCCCTCGGCCACGAGGCTGCGGAACTGGTCGTCGTAGACGGCCTGGCCGGTCATCGCCTTCTGGAAGATCGAGGGGTTGGACGTGACGCCGCGGACGCCGCGCGCCACCCAGCGGGCGAGCTCGCCGTCTCGGATCCAGTCGCGGCGGAGGTTGTCCAGCCAGGGGCTCTGTCCGCCGGACCGGTAGAGGTCCGAAAGCTTGGTCATGGGAGCGGCCTCCAAGGGTGCGGTCTCACTCGTCGATCTCGGCCAGCAGGGCCCGGGCCCGCTCCGCCACGTGCGCGGGGGTCATGCCGAGCTCGCGCAGCACGACGTCGCCGGGCGCCGAGGCACCGAAGCGGTCGATCCCCACGGTCTCGTCGGCCCAGCGATCCCAGCCGAAGGACACCCCGGCCTCCACCGCGAGGGTGGGCACGGCGCCGGGCAGCACCTCGGCCTGGTAGGCCTCGTCCTGGTCGTCGAAGTCCTCCCAGCAGGGCATCGAGACCACCCGCACGCGCAGGCCGTCGTCGGCCAGGGCGCGGGCGGCGTCGAGGCACACCCACACCTCCGAGCCGGTTCCCACCAGGGTGAGGTCCGGGAGTGCCTCAGCGTCCTCGGGACCGACCTCGGCGAGCACGTAGGCGCCCCGGCTCACGCCGGCGTTGCCGGCGGTGCCCTCCAGGACCGGCAGGTCCTGGCGGCTGAGGACGAGGGCGGTGGGGCCGCGGTGGGCCAGGGCGTCGGCCCATGCGGTGGCGGTCTCGTTGGCGTCGGCGGGCCGCACCACCCGCAGGTCGGGCATGGCTCGGAAGGAGGCGAGGTGCTCGACGGGCTGGTGCGTCGGGCCGTCCTCGCCCACGCCCACCGAATCGTGGGTCCAGCTGTAGATCACCTGGTGGCGGGCGATGGCGGCCAGCCGGACGGCCGGGCGCATGTAGTCGCTGAACACGAAGAACGTACCGCCGACCGGGATGGTGCCCCCGTGGGCGGCCATGCCGTTCATGGTGGCCCCCATGGCGTGCTCGCGGACGCCGAAGTGCACCTGTCGGCCGCCGGGCTCCCCGCGGGAGAGCACCGGCACGCCCTTGAGCTCGGTGCCGGTGTTGCCGGTGAGGTCGGCACCGCCGCCGAGCAGGCTCGGGACCACCGGGACGAGCGCGGCGAACACCTTCCCCGAGGCCACGCGGGTGGCGACCTTGTCGCCCGGCTCCCAGCGCGGGAGGGCGTCCCGCCATCCGGGCAGCCCCTCGTCGGCGAGCACGGCATCGAGCTCGGCGCGGTCGCCGCCGAAGTCGGCCACCCGCTTGCGCCAACCGGCGCGGGTGGCGGCGCCGCGGCGGCCGGCCTCGGCGTAGAAGGCGGCGACGTCGTCGGGGACGTGGAAGGTGTCGTCGGGCGGCAGGCCCATGACCTCCTTGGTGGCTCGGACCTCGTCGTCGGAGAAGGCCTTGCCGTGCGCCTTGGGGCTGTCGGTGAGGCCGGGAGACGGGTAGGCGATGTGGCTGCGCACCACCACGAGCGACGGCTGGTCCTCGACCGCCATGGCGGCACGGAGGGCCCCCTCGAGGGCGTCGAGGTCGTTGGCCGCCTCGCCGAGGTCCTGCACGTGCCAGCCGTAGGCCGCGAAGCGCGCCGGCGCGTCGTCGGTGAGGGCGAGCTCGGTGGGCCCGTCGATCGTGATGTGGTTGTCGTCGTAGACGCAGACGAGCTTGCCCAGGCCGAGGTGGCCGGCGAGCGACGCCGACTCGTGGCTCACGCCCTCGGAGAGGTCGCCGTCGCCGCAGATCACGAACGTGTGGTGGTCGACGACGTCGGCGCCGAGGTGCGAGCGCAGGTACTGCTCGGCCATGGCGAGCCCCACGGCGTTGCCGACGCCCTGGCCCAGCGGCCCGGTGGTGACCTCCACGCCGGGCGTGTGGTGGCGCTCGGGGTGGCCGGGCGTGCGCGACCCCCACTGGCGGAAGGCCTTGAGGTCGTCGAGCGAGAGGTCGTACCCCGTGAGGTGCAGCATCGAGTACAGCAGCACCGAG
>CAZIVZ010000354.1:0-4004 GCA_964542495.1 uncultured Aquihabitans sp. | reverse complement strand
AAGCGCCTGCTGCTCGAGCTCGGCGGCAAGGGGGCAGCGATCGTGTTCGCCGACGCCGACCTGGCCAACGTGATCGCCAACGTCAGCAGCACCTGGACCTTCCACTCCGGCCAGATCTGCACGTCGCCAACCCGCGCCGTGGTGCAGCGGGGGGTCTACGACGAGCTCGTCGGCAAGCTCACCGCCATGGCCGGGTACCTGAAGGTGGGCGACCCGCTCGAGAAGGACACCGTGATCGGCCCCGTGATCACCTGCACCCACCGGGACCGGGTGGAGGGGCTCGTCGCCTCGGCCGCCGCCGAGGGCGCCACCCTCGCCACCGGCGGCACCCGCCCCGACCTCGACACCGGCTTCTACGTGGCGCCCACCCTCGTGGTCGACGCCACCAACCAGATGACCATCGCCCGCGAGGAGGTGTTCGGCCCGGTGATCACCGTGATCCCGTTCGACACCGAGGACGAGGCCGTCGAGATCGCCAACGACAGCCCCTACGGGCTCTACGACTACGTCTTCTCCGCCGACACCGGCCGGGCCATGGCCGTGGCCAAGCTGCTGCGGGCCGGCAACGTCGGCATCAACACGTTGCAGCGCAACCACGAGGCGGCGTTCGGCGGGTTCAAGTACAGCGGCGTGGGCCGCGACGGTGGGTCGTGGGGTCTCCACGCCTACTCCGAGATGCAGTCGATCATGTGGAAGGGCTGAGCCGATGAAGGCGATCGTGTGGACCGGGGAGCTCGAGGTCCGAGACGACGTGGAGGTGCGAGACATCCGCGCCGACGAGGTGCGGGTGCGCATCCACGCTGCCGGCCTGTGCCACTCCGACGTGAGCGTGGTCAACGGCACCATCCCGTTCCCGCCGCCGGTGGTCCTCGGCCACGAGGGCGCCGGCGTGGTGGAGCAGGTGGGCGACGCCGTCACCAAGGTGAAGGTGGGAGACCACGTGGTGCTCACCACCCTCGGCAACTGCGGCAAGTGCGACGCCTGCGACCGGGGCCAGCCCACCCACTGCCGCGACACCGCCGGCAAGCTCTCCCGCCCGTTCACCGTGGGTGGCGAGAAGGCGTTCCAGTTCGCCAACGCCGGGGTGTTCTCCGAGTACACGGTGGTGAACGAGACCCAGGCCGTGGTGATCGACCCCGACGTGCCCCTGGCGTCGGCCTCGCTGATCGGCTGCGCCGTGCTCACCGGCACCGGCGCGGTGCTGAACCGGGCCAAGCCCCGCATCGGCCAGTCGGCGCTGGTGATCGGCATCGGCGGCATCGGCCTCAACGTGCTCCAGGGCCTGGCCCTGTCGGGCTGCGGGCCGATCATCGCCGTCGACGCCAACCCGGCCAAGGAGGCGGCGTCGCTCCAGTTCGGTGCCACCCACTTCATCGCCGCCGGTCCCGACGTGGACACCGCCGAGGCGGTGAAGGCCATCTGCCCGCTGGGGGTCGACTTCGCCTTCGAGTGCGTGGGCCACCCCGCCCTGATCCGCCAGTCGATCGACCTGCTCGACTGGGGTGGCAGCTGCGTGCTGCTCGGCGTGCCCAAGTTCGGCAGCGAGGCCAGCTTCGTGGTCAACACGCTCTACAACGACAAGTCGATCCTCGGCTGCCGCTACGGCTCGGCCCGCCCGCACCACGACATCCCGCTGTTCGTGAAGCTGTACCAGGAGGGCAAGCTCAAGCTCGACGAGCTGGTGTCGGCCCGGTTCGCGCCCGAGCAGGTGCAGGACGCGCTCGACGCCATGCACGACGGCGCCCTCAACCGCGCCGTCCTCGACTTCGTCTGACCGCACCGCTGCCGGGTTTTCCTTGCAGGAGGTGACCCGCAGGGTCACCCAGTGCAAGCAGAATCCCGACGTCCGGGCACCCGAGCCGTTCTCCTTGCAGGAGGTGACCCGAAGGGTCACTGGGTGCAAGGAGAACCGGTCGGCGCCGGGAGGCTGGTCGGCGCCGGACGGCTGATGAAACCCCTCACCCGGTCGTGAACTTCACGCGCGAAACCCGCAGGAACGTCGCTCCCACACACCACATTCGGAGAGGGGTGGGGGTGGATCAGTCGGCGAGGGCGACGTCGGTCGTGCCGGCTTCGCCGGTCTGGACGCGCCAGAGGGCGGCGTAGAGGCCGCCGCCGGCCACCAGCTTCTCGTGGGTGCCGGCCTCCACCACGCGGCCGGCCTCCATCACGTGGATGCGATGGGCGTGGCGGACCGTGGAGAGCCGGTGGGCGATCACGATGGTGGTGCGCCCGGCCGACACCTTGGCCATCGACCGCTGGATGGCGGCCTCGGTCTCGTTGTCGACGGCGGAGGTGGCCTCGTCGAGCACCAGCACGGCGGGGTCGCGCAGGATGGCGCGGGCGATGGTGAGCCGCTGGCGCTGGCCACCCGAGAGCTTCTGGCCGCGCTCGCCCACGAGGGTGTCGTACCCCTGGGGCATGGCCTCGATGAACGTGGCCGCCTCGGCCAGCTCGGCGGCGCGGCGCACCTCGGCATCGGTGGCGTCGGGGCGTCCGTAGGTGAGGTTCTCGCGCACGGTGCCGTGGAAGAGGAACACGTCCTGGGCCACGAACCCCATGGCACCCCGCAGTGAGGTGAAGGTCAGATCGGAGAGGGCTTGGCTGTCGAGGGTGATGCGGCCCGACGTGGGCTCGTAGAGCCGCAGCAGCAGCTTGACCACGGTGGACTTGCCGGACCCGGTGGCGCCGACGATGGCGTGGGTCTCGCCGGCGGGAACGTCGAGGCTGAGCCCGTGCAGGACGTGGTCGCGGCCGACGTTGTACGCGAAGTGCACGTCGTCGAACCGCACGGCGCCCCGCACCGGGGTGGCCAGGTCGAGGGCGCCCGGGACGATCGTCGGCTCCACCTGGAGCACGCCGAAGATGCGCCGACACGACGCCATGGCCCGCTGGTACAGGTCGAGCGTCTCGCCCAGGGCGGTCAGCGGCCAGAGCAGGCGTTGGGTCATGTACACGAGCATCGAGAACACGCCGAGGGCGATGTCGCCGTCGAGCGCCAGGCGGCCACCGACGAGCAGGGTCATGGTGAACCCCACGAGCACGGCCATGCGGATGAGCGGGTTGAACCCGGTGGAGAACCGGATGGCCTCGCGGTTGGCGTCGCGATAGCCCCGGCTGTCTCCCTCCACCCGGGCCAGCTCCCGGTGCTCGGCGTTGAAGGCCTTGATGGTGGCCATGCCGCCGATGCTGTTGGTGAGGGTGTCGCCGATGGTGCCGGCGGCGGCGCGCACCCGCGCGTAGCGGGGCTCGAGGCGGGTCTGGTACACGAGCGAACCGGCCACGATGACCGGGATCGGCAGGAAGGCGAGCAGGGCCAGCAGGGGCGACACCACGAAGAAGACGACGCCCACGAACACCACGTTGGCGGCGGTGATGATCAGCTTGTGGGGGCCCAGGTCCAAGAACCGCTCGAGCTGGTTGACGTCGTCGTTGAGGACCGTCATCAGCCCGCCGGAGGTGTGGTCCTCGAAGTAGCTCATCTCCAGGCGCTGCACGTGGCCGTAGGTGTCGAGGCGGATCTCGTGCTCCACCGTCTGGGCCAGGTAGCGCCAGTTCACGACGGCCACGTACTCCGTGGTGCTCTCGAGGAGCCAGACCACCACGGTGACCACGGCCAGGATCACCAGCTGGTCCCAGCGGTCGGTGACGCCGAACACCGACGCCACGAACGAGTCGGAGCCGCGGGCCACGACGTCGACCGCGGCGCCGATCAGCAGCTCGGGGGCGATGTCGCACGCCTTGTTGGCCAGCGACATGGCGGCGGCGAACGCCACCTGGCCCCGGTGCGAGCGGGCAAAGCCCCACAGCTCCCGGAGCGGCGGGCTGGTGGAGAGGGGGATGGCGGTGCGAGGTGCCCCGGCGGGCGACGGATCGGCCATGGGGGTGGACGCTACGGCGGCGGCGCCCGAGTGCCGCCCGCCGTTTCGATGTGAGCGCCCCCGAGCCGTTCTCCTACGATCTGACGACCAGTCAGAAACTCACGCGGAGGCGCGAACACCCAT
>CAZIVZ010000353.1:0-4015 GCA_964542495.1 uncultured Aquihabitans sp. | reverse complement strand
CCTTAGCAGGGAGGCCCGATCGGCCTGACTCCGGCACCTCTCCGTGTTGCGCCCGGCATGCTACACA
Organism: uncultured Aquihabitans sp.; assembly: GCA_964542495.1. GTDB lineage: Bacteria > Actinomycetota > Acidimicrobiia > Acidimicrobiales > Iamiaceae > Aquihabitans. Next base: position 3,948 of record CAZIVZ010000353.1, on the reverse strand, counting down.
GCCGGCGCCGCGGCCTCCCATGCCTACGATGGCGAGCGGAGCGGTGGCAGAGCGGACGAATGCACCGGTCTTGAAAACCGGCGACCCGCAAGGGTCCGAGGGTTCGAATCCCTCCCGCTCCGCTCAGCCGAGGTCGTATGTTCCGCATTCGAACCCGGTCCTGGCCATCGAGCGCTGGCTTCGCCTTGGCCGGCCGTGTCAGGCCGGGACTTGGACCAGTAGCCCAGAGTCCGCAGCCGCCGAAGCTTGACGATGGTCATACGTGATGAGCACAGCGGCATCGAGGCGCTGCGCAGCAACGATGTGGATGGCATCGAGACTCCTCAGCGCCCGGCCCGGCAGGAGGCCAGCCTGCCGATGCACGACAGCGTCGACTTCCGCGAGCTCGATCCGGTTCAAGAGTTCCGTCACGTTCTCCTGAGCCAGGTCGATCCGAGTCGCGAGACGACGGAGCTCGGTCTCCAGCAGGCAGCACGAAACGACCGTCGCCCCACCAACGACGAGGTCGTCCAAGAACTGGGCCAGTGCCGCCGACTCGGGCTCATCGACGAGAAGCTTGGCGGCGGCTGAACTCTCGACGTAGACGATCACCGATCAGTGCGAAGCTCATCGAGGATCGACTGGACTGAGGTTGGGCGCGTCACTCGGGGGAGCGAGGAGAACCCGCCGCCGCCAGCCCCGACTCGCTCGTCTGCGTGAGCAACGCCATCCGGTGGAACCAGCTTGGCCACGACGACGCCATCGTGAGTCAACTCAACGGAGGACCCAGCAGCCACCTCGCGGAGCAGCTGCGGATCTATCCCCGCTTCGACGTCAGACACGATTCGGCTCATCGTGACCTCCTTCCAGGGCCAGGCTACAGAACCCCTTCAGATCCGAGCCCACCGGGCGGCGAAGTCGAAGCGATCACCCGCATCTACGACGTCATGCCCGAGAGCTACTGGCAAGGATTGACCGGGGAAGAGCGGTCATCGCTCGATAACGCCTGGGACCGCGGCCACGGCGAAGTCACCGTGGTCGTCTACAGGCCCGTGATCCTCACGTTCGCTGGCACCTTCATCCCACCCGACCACGTCTGGAATGTGGGCGTCTTGGAGGTCGAGGTCGCGGCCACCGCCTCGACCTGCGAGTAGCCACGACAGGCAATCTCATGCTGATATGTGGGCGAGATGGCCTGCACCTGGCCGAGGACCTGATAGTCGCGGACTGCGTCGTCACGCACCGACTGGGGGGGTGGCGCCGTGGCCCGCTCCACCGCTGTGAGGTCACCTTGGTGAGTTCGAAAGAAGGTGCAAGACTTCCGCTCAAACGTGTCGAACTGACAAGGACCTGGGTCCGGTTGGACGGCGAGCGGCGCGGTGACCGCTCACGCCCCACCGCTGACGAGCGCGGTCACCGATCGGCAGCGAGCAGATCAGTCGACCATTCCCCGAACCAGGTCCGCAGTGACGGCACCGCCTCCGCTCGACACGGAAGATCGGCGTCGCCGAGGCGTGTCAGCTTGGTGAACGCGCCAGCGATGTCGGAGGTTCTCACACCGGCATCGAGATCGTGTGCCCATCGGATGCACTCTGCTTGCGAGTACCGCTCGGCGAGGGCGCGGAGGTCGGTGAAGTCGCGACCCTCGGCTCGATCGAGGGTGGCGAGGACCTTCCGAGCGGCGAGGTCCGGGCCGGACAGGACGGGCAGACCGTCGATGACCTCGAGTGGGAACAGCGGCGGTGCGTCGACCGCCAGATCGATCTCCACGGCATCTCCATCCCGCGTCACGACGAGTCGGGCAAAGGTGACGAACTCCCGATCGATGGTGACGGCCCAACCCTCGGCGAGCAGCCGGACGCGCAATGCAGCGACCAGCGGGCCGACATCGCCGGGAGGGGTCTCGGCCTTCGCGGCGACGAACGCGTCGATGTCGCGGGTGGGCCGGTCGATGGTTCCCAGGGCGAGCAGGGCCGAGCCACCGGCGAGGGCGAAGCCTCGTGCCTCGGGGAGTTCGAAGAGCAGCTGGGCGATCTCGAGTTGGCCCGCGCTGAAGCCGCTCATGACGCGATCCGATCCGAACGGTCCGACGACGAGGTTGCTATCAATGACGACCACGAAGCGAGCAACCCTCGCGGCAGCACCAGGTCCGGCCATGCCTCGAGCAACAGCACGCTGTCCACCACCGACTCGATGTCCTCCGGCCGACCCTCCCGCAGCACGATCTCATAGATCCGACACCGCTCCGTTCGGACCGCCAGATCGAACGGGCGGGACGGCCCGCTCCACCACAGGTGCAGCCCGGGCTCGAAGGATCGCAGTGCCATCGCGGGGTCGAGCCTCCACAACCGCGACGGCACGGCGTAGGGCCGCATGCCGGTCGTCCACGACCACACCACAGGTGGTTCGACCACGACGTCGGCCCCCGCAGCGTCGAGCAGAGCCATCGCTGAATCGAATCGAGGCTCACGGCGACCTGTCTCGTACGCGACGACGTTGGGACGCGCCACACCCGCACGCGCCCCGAGCTCAGCCTGCGTCAGCCCAGCCGCGAGCCGCACCGTTCGAAGCCTCTCAGCAAACGTCATGGTAGGTATCGTAAGCGATACCTACCATGACGGGCAGCACACCTCCCGCTCCGCTCAGTTCGAGGCCGCACCCGTGAACGGGTCGAACCATGCGACGCCCGTCCGCTCGATGTCGGCCACGTTCCTGGTCACGACGGTCAGGTCGTGCACCGCAGCGGTGGCCGCGATGAGCCCGTCCACAACGGGCACCGGGTCGGGCACGGACAAGGTGGCCCACCGCTGGGCGATCGCCGAGGTGATCGGCAGGATCCGATCACCGAAGTCCTCGATGAGCCCGTCGAGCCACTGGGCGATGGCCGCAGCAGAGGGAGCGTCTCGCCGCCCGATCAGATGGGCTCCCCGACGAAGCTCGCCCACGACCAGCACCGAGAGCCACAACTCGTCGTCCTGTCGGGCTCGCAGCCAGGCTCCGACCTCGGAGCTGCCTCGGGTGCCCTTTCGAAGCTCCGAGACCACGTTCGTGTCCAGGAGGTAGCCCGTCACAGCTCGACATCGCGGGGCAGGTCACCGCGGCGACCGAAGTCCTCGTCGGTACCGACCGACGGGATGGCCAGGAGTCGCTCGGCCAGGCCTTCGGACCGCAGTGCGGAGCGGAGGATCTGACGGTGTTCCTCCTCGGCGGAGCGTCCGTGCTCGGCGGCACGTCGCTTGAGCTGACGCACGAGCTCGTCGTCGAGGTTCCTCACCACCAACTGCGCCATGTCGTCGCACCTTCCGCTGGACCGATGCTATCAATGATAGCATCGGTCCAAAACGGGCCTACGACGTGCCGTAGGACTCGGGTTCGGGGGTGTGCGACTGACGTCGCCCACGCGCCGGGAGCGAGTTGCTCAGGTTCGAGGTGCCGGTGGGGCGAGGCGGGCGAGCTCGCGGGGGTCGTGGGCGGAGAACACGGTGACCTCGGCCGACCGCGCCGCGGCGAGCTCGGCGAGGCGCCGGTGGTTGTCGGCCACTCGTGCCCGGTCGACCGCCATGACCTGCTCGAAGCGGGCGATGGCGGCGGGGGCCGGGGCGACGTCGGGGTGGACGGTGTGGGCATCGAAGTAGGCGTCGCCGGCGTGCAGCAGCCACCCGTCAGGGCCACCGACGGCGATGGCGCTGTGGCCCCGGGTGTGGCCCGGCAGCGGGATGGCCAGGATCTCCTCGGGCAGCCCGTCGAGGGCGTGCACCGCCGGGAAGCCGAACCACGCCTCCCCGGTGCGCTGGTAGGTGGCCCAGCGCGGCCCGTGCGACCACTGGATCGCCCGGTAGCGGCTCTGCTCGCGCCACGACGGCGAGCGCGCCGCCGAGAGCTCATCGGCATGCACGTGCACCGTGGCATCGGGGAAGTCGGCCAGCCCACCCGCGTGGTCGAGGTCGAGGTGGGTGACCAGGATGTGGC
>CAZIVZ010000352.1:0-4017 GCA_964542495.1 uncultured Aquihabitans sp. | reverse complement strand
CTCACCTACGAGAAGGGGGCGTCGGTGGTCCGGATGCTCCAGCAGTACCTGGGCGAGGAGCGCTTCCAGGCCGGCATCCGCCGCTACCTCACCGCCCACGCCTACGGCAACACCGAGACCACCGACCTCTGGGACGCCATCGAGGAGGCCACCGGCGAGCCGGTGCGCCAGATCATGGACTCGTGGATCTTCCGGCCGGGCCACCCGGTGGTCAGCCTCTCGGTCGACGGTGCCTCGGTCACCCTGCGCCAGGACCGGTTCTCGTTCGCGCCCGACGATGCCGCCGGGATCGTGCGTCCCACCGACGAGCCGCGGTCGGTCCCCGTGGTGCTGCGCCTCGGCGGCGACCACGGCGACTCCGTCCACCGCGTGCTGCTCGACGGCGCCGAAGCCACCCTCGCCGTCGACGCGCCACCCACCTGGATCGTGGGCAACCACCGCGGCAACGGCTTCTACCGGGTGGCCCTGGGCGACGCCGAGCTCGCCGCTGTGGGATCGAGGGCCCTGGCCGAGCTCACACCGCTCGAGCGCTACGGCCTGGTCGAGGACGAGTGGGCCCTCGTGCTCTCGGGCGCCAGCTCCATCCCGCGGATGCTCGGCCTGCTCCGCAGCCTGGCGGCCGAGACCGACCTCTCGGTCTGGCAGCGGATCATCGGCGTGCTCGGCTCGCTCGACCGGATGGGCGGCACCGAGCAGGTCGACGCCCTGGCCGGCTGGGTGCGGGCCCTCCTCGGGCCGGCCCTGCGGTCGCTGGGCCCCACGCCCGCGCCCGGTGAGCCGGAGCGCACCACCGCGCTGCGGGCCGCCCTCACCGAGGCCCTGGCCCGCATCGGTCGCGACCGCGAGCAGGTGGAGCTGGCGGCGGCCCACTTCACCGAGCTCGGCACGCACCCCCACGCCGTCGACGCCGACCTCGCCGATGCCGTGGTCCGGGTGGTGGCCGCCACGGCGACCGAGGACACGTGGGAGGAGCTCCGCCGCCGAGGCGCGGCCGCCCGCACGCCCCAGGACCGCCTGCGCCACCAGGGCGCCCTGGCCGACACCGACCAGGTCGACCTGGTGCTGCGGTTCTGCGCCATCGTGCTGACCGACGAGGTGCGCAGCCAGGACGGCCTGTTCCTCCTGCGCCGGGCCCTCGGCAACCGCCACGCCGTCGCCGAGGTGTGGCAGTTCGTCGTGGACCACTGGGACCAGCTCGGCACCCGGTTCCCGTCGGCGTCGCTGCCCCGCCTCCTCGAGGGCATCCGCACGATCTCCCAGCGCGACCTCGCCGACCGCGTGGCCGGGTTCCTCGCCGACCACCCGGTGCCCCAGGGCGCCACGGTCATCCGCCAGCACCAGGAACGGATGTGGGTCTCGGTGGCGCTGGCCGATCGCCTGCCTCACGAGCTGGCCCGCGCACTGGCGTGACCGCCGCGCCGCGCCAGGCCCCGACGCCGTCGCGGCGACGGCTGGGAGCCCCGGTCGTCACCGTGTTCGCGGTGGAGGACACCACGGTGCAGATCCAGTGGCGCAACCTGCGGCCCGGGCCGCTGCACGTTGGCGTCCGTGGCGCTGAGGCGGGCGCGGGCCCCGACGTCGAGGTGCACCGCGAGGTGGTCGAGCCCGCCGGCACCGCCGTCGTGCGCCACCTCGAGCCTGGTCGTCGCCACGTCCTCGAGGTCGAGGGAGCGGCGCTCGGTCCCCGCCGGCGACCGCTGCGCCTCGAGGTCGCCACCCTGGTCCCCCCGCCGGGTGCCGAGCTGTGCCGGGTGGCCACCATCAGCGACCTGCACCTGGGCACCCGGGTGTTCGGGCACCGCGGCACCATCCGGGAGCGGCCCGAGCCCGAGGTCCCGCACCCCACGCGCTGCGCATCGGCGGCCATCGGCGAGGCCACGGCGTGGGGGGCGCGACGCCTCGTGGTGAAGGGCGACATCACCAACTACGGCAAGGTCGACGAGTGGCGCACCTACGCCTCGCTCGTGGCCGAGAGCGCCGTGCCCGTCGACGGCGTGGCGGGCAACCACGATCGGGCCCGCGAGCTGCGCACCCGCGGCACGATGTCGCCCGAGGAGGCCGCCCGGCTCTACGGGCTCTCACTGGCCTCCCCGCTCCTCGTGCGCGACCTCCCGGGCCTGCGTGTCGTCGTGGCCGACACCAGCATCAGCGGTCGGAACCACGGACAGCTCAGCGCGGTGGCCGACGACCTCCTCGACGCGGTGGCCGATGCGGCGAGCGACCAGGCCGTGCTCGTGGCCATCCACCACCAGCTCCAGCCGTGGCACGTGGCCGAGGGCGTCCCCGTCGGCATCCCCCACCACGAGAGCCTCCGCTTCCTCGAGCACCTGGGTCGCGCCCACCGCCGGGTCTTGGTCACGAGCGGCCACACCCATCGGCACCGACGCTGGTCGCACGCCGGCGTCACCACCACGCAGGTGGGCGCCACCAAGGACTACCCGGGGGTGTGGGCCGGCTACGTGGTGCACGAGGGCGGGCTCCGCCAGCTGGTGCAGCGGATCGGCCGACCAGACTGCGTGCGGTGGACCGAGCACACGCGGCGCGCCGGCGTGGGCACCTGGCGCTACGTCGCCCCCGGCCCGCTCGCCAGCCGCTGCTTCACCCTCGAGTGGGACGACGGGGGGTGATCCCGCCGATCAGGACCCGGTGCCACCCAGGTCGAACGACAGGGTCCCGGCGGTGTCGACCACGGTGGCGGTGACCTTGCGACGCCCAGCGTCGTCGGCCGCCGTGCACGGGATCGTGGCGCCCGGAGCGGCCACCACCACCTCGCCGTCGCCGCAGTCCACCGTGAAGGAGCGGGCGTACTCCGCCACCAGCGCCTGGTGGAGCTCACGCCCCACCTGAGCGGGGTCCACCACCGCGTCCACCAGCTCGACGTCGACCCGATCGCCGTCTTGCCGCGCCGTCACGCGGACCCGCGCCGTGGCACCGGTGCCGGTGCCCGTGCCGGCCAGCACCACGCGGCAGGTGACCGGCTCGCCGCCGCGTGGGATGGGCGACGGGCAGCGCACCTCGTCGACCTCGGTGCCCAGCCGCGGCTCGACGGCGCGCTCGACCGCTCGCTCCGTGGCGGCCGTGTCGAGCGAGTCGGCGGCGTCGGTGCACGCGCCCAGGACCGCTACGGCCCCGAGCGCCACCGCCGCGCACCGACGGATCATCCCGTGACCAGCCAGGCCACCAGGCCCATCTGGCCGAGGTGGTACGTGACCATGACGGCCAGCGGCCCCCACCGCAACGGCGTCAGGAACCGGTTCCAGGCCAGGGTGGCGTCGGAGGCGTAGAACAGCGAGGCGCCCACGATCGCCCAGGGGGCCCGGGTGCCGAACGCGCTCACCACCATGGCGGAGATGACGGTGAGGTAGGCGATCACCGGCCCCACGAGCTGGCGGTGCCCACCGGCGGCGACGCCTCGGACCACCCGTCGACCCACCACCGCGATGCCGAGCGCCACCACCGCCAGGCCGGCCAGAGTGCCCGCCACCGAGGTGGGCGCGGACTGGAGCCCCACCACGTAGGCGATGTGACCGATGAGGAACGAGCCCAGGCCGGCCACGAACCACCTCTCGGGCAGCATCAGGAAGATGTCGCCACCGAGCGAGAACACCAGGCCGACCACCATCGCGGTGCGGATGCCCGGGGGGGTCACGGTGGGCTCGAGGGCGAGCGCCACGCCGATCAGGGCCATGAGGGTGGCCGGCTTGCTCACGTGACGCACGGAGGGCCGGTCGGTGGCCGCGGCCCACCAGTCGACGACGGCGAACACGGCGGTGACGGCCGCGAAGGCCCAGGCGAGGGTGGTCATCGGGCGGGAGGCTACCCGCCGCCCTCCAGCGCCCGGAGCGCCGAGCCGGCCAGGGCGAGCGAATCGGGGCACCACGAGCGGGCGGCGAGGACCTCGCCGAGCCGGGCGAGCGGCACCCGTTCCGAGGCCACCACCTCGCCGTCGGGGAACCTGAAGGGCCCGTCGTGGCGGGCCACGAAGGACGTGTCGATCCCCGAGGACCTCGTGGAGGA
>CAZIVZ010000351.1:0-4024 GCA_964542495.1 uncultured Aquihabitans sp. | reverse complement strand
GCTCCCGCTCCGCCTCGGTGAAGCTGGCGTCCTCGAACGTGGCGGGCCGGGGCTCCACCCGCTCGATGTCGATGCCGACGTCGACGCCCGTGGCCGCCAGGGCCACGCCGAGGCCCGCGGTGTGGGCGATCGACACCCGCACGTCGGCACCCGTGGGCCCGGTGACGGTGGGCCGGCCGTGCTCGTCGTTGCGGACCTGCACCTCCACGGGGAACACCTTGCCGGCGCCATCGCGCCACAGCAGGTCTCGCACCGCGTCCTTGGCGGCGATGCGCCCCAGCAGCCACGTGCGCTGCACGTTGGGGTTGCGACCGCTGTAATCGGCCCGCTCCTCCTGGCCGAGGAACCGCCGCATCACCACGTCTCGCGACGCGGAGTCCGGCCAGCCCTCGCGCACCAGCACCCAGCCGCCGGGCTGGGGCTCGGCCAGGAGGTTGTCGGCGGGCTTGCGCAGCAGGAGGAACAGGCGGTCGTCGCTCTGGAAGCGCCGGTCCTCCCACCCCTCGATGCGGCACCACACGGTGCCGCCGACGGTGAGCTCCAGGTCGGCGCGCACGGACTGGTCGGCGAGGTCGGTCACGTTGACCACGCAGCGGACCTCGGTGCCCGGCGCCGGGTGCGGTCCCCAGAACGAGATGCGGTCGATCGACGTGGGGAGCACGAGCCGGTCCCGGTCGACGGCCTGGGCCACCCAGAACCCGAAGAGCTGCCCGGCGTTGTCGAGCAGCGACCCGGGGGCGGGCTTGGTGATCAGCCGCCCGTCGACACCGTCGCCCCCGAACACGTCGAAGGCCCGCAGGCCCTGGTACTCGGGCCCGTGGAAGAGGTGCCGCTCCTCGTAGAGGTGCTCCACGTCGACCGGCAGCGGGATCGACCCGGTGACGGCTCGCGCGACCGGAGCGGGCGACGGCGCGTAGGCGGGGGCGACCACCACGGTGGCCCGGGCATGGCCCTCGACGGCGGCCTTCACCACGGTGGCGCCGTCGGCGCGCGCCGCGGTGGCGCCCTCGTCGACCGTGGCCCGCACGGCCACCGTGACCGGGGGCTCCACGGCCAGCCAGCGGAAGGCCCGCACCGACTCGATGGCGACGGTGACCGTGCCCGGCACGAGCGCCTCGGCCTCGGTGCTCAGCATCTCGAGGATGGCGGTCATGGGCACGAGCGGGAACTCGTCCTCGAGGCACGGCCAGCCGGCGGGTTGCTCGTAGAACGCGTGGTCGCCCCACCAGGGCTGCTCGGCCACCGACAGGTGCAGGTCGGTCTCCCGCCCCGGCGGGCCGGGCGGCACGTCCGGAGCCGAAGCCGGAGAGGCGGCAGCGGGAGAAGCGGGAGCCGGAGCACCGGGAGCAGCCGATGCGGGCGACCGAGCCGGTGGGCGCGTGGCCGACGGCCGCGCCGCCGGCCGCAGGGACCGGGTGCTCGACGCCGCTGCGCCCAGGACGTCGTGCACGGCGGCGGTGGCCTCGTCGAGGGCGGACCGGAACTCCTGGAGCAGTTCGCCGGGGGCGCCGGCCACGTCGGCCGGGAGGTCGCCCCGGTCCGGTGCCGCCAGCCCGCCCAGCTCGTGGAGGCCCCGCACCAGCGGCGAGCCGAGCGCGAGCGGAGCTGCCGCACGGGCCAGGGGACGCTCGTCGGCGGCCGGCTCGGGCGACGCCACCTCGTGACCCAGCGGCGCGAAGTCGACGGCCACGCCGGTGGACCACAGCGCGGCCGCCACCCGACGGAGCTGGCCGAGGCCGCGGTGGCGGGCGGTGTTGGCCGACACGCCGAGGAAGTCGTGGTCGCGCAGCGTGTCGTCGATGAAGCCCATGAGGCTGCCCGTGCCCACCTGCACGAACACCCGGACGCCATCCGCGTAGAGCCGTTCGGCGAGCTCGCGGAAGCGCACCGGCTCCACCAGGTGCCGCCCCGAGAGCTCGGCGATGCCGGCCGGGTCGTCGGGGTAGGGCGCCACGCTCGTGGCCGACCACAACGGCACCTCGGCCGGCACGAGCGGGATGGCCCCGAACTGCTCGGCCATCGACGCCACGAACGGGGCGAACAGCGGCGAGTGGAACCCGGAGCGGAACGGCAGCTCCTGGGCCAGCACCTTGCGCTCCTTGGCCCGGGCCAGCGCCTCCGGGACCACCGCCGCCGGCGCGCAGATCACCGACTGGTGCGGGCAGTTGTCGTGGGAGACGTGGGCGTCGGGCAGGCCCTCGATGAGCTCGGCGGCCACCTCCGCGCCGCACCCCAGGGCCACGAACACCACGTCGGACACCTCGATGGAACCGGGCCGCAGGGTGCCCAGGAACTCCTCCACGTAGGAGGTGGGGATCATCCCCGAGACCACCTGGCCGGTCCACTCGCCGAGGCTGTGGCCGGCCATGGCGTCGGCCGACACCCCGATGCGGGCGAGGGCGGCGGCCAGGAGCCGGCCCACCGCCACGATGCCGCGACCCTGCGCCTCGAGCGGCGTGGAGCTGGTGTCGAGGCCCTCCCACGCCAGCCCGAGGTGCTCGGCCACGTCGTCGACCTTCGGCTCGAACACCGGCTCCACGCCGGGGAACACGAAGGCGACCTTGCCCCCTTCGGTCACGAGGCCGGTGGGATCGAACCAGACGTCGTTGCGACCCCGGAACGCGGTGCCCCGCTCCAGCACCTTGCGGGCCAGCTGGAGCCGGCGCTCGTCGGGGGCCACGACGGCCAGCCGGGCCGGGCCGCCGGCCGGCACCCGCAACGTCGCGCCCCCGGCGGGCGACCACGCGTCGAGCTGGGCCAGGAGGTCGGCGGCGTCGGCTCCGGCGAGCAACAGCACCTGCTCGGCCTCGGCCTCGGGGTCGGTGGCGGGCGCGTGATCGGGGCCCGCCTCGGCGGCGCTGGACCGACGCCGTGGCGCGGCGCGCAGCCCGGGCGGCTCGGCCAGCACCACGTGGGCGTTGATGCCGCCGAAGCCGAAGGCGTTGACGCCGGCGATCCGAGGTTCGACCCCCTCCCACGGCTCGCACTCGGTGACGAGCCGGAAGCGGGTGTCGGCCACGGCCGCGCTCGGCTCCTCGACGTGCAGCGTGGGCGGGAGCTCGCCGTGGAACACGGCCAGGGCCGCCTTGGCCAACCCGGCCGCGCCGGCCGCGGGCATGGCGTGGCCGATCATCGACTTCACCGACCCCAGCCCCGCTCGGGCCCGGCCGGGCTCCGCCGCCCCGAACACCGTGCGCAGCGTCTCGAGCTCGATGCGGTCGCCCACCGGCGTGGCTGTGCCGTGGGCCTCGATGAGGCCCACCGTGGCCGGGTCGAGCCCGCTGGCCCGCCACGCCTGCTCCACCGCCAGCACCTGGCCCGCCGGCGCCGGGCTCATGAGGCTGGCCCCGCTGCCGTCGCTGGCCACCCCGGTGCCACGGATCACCGCGTAGGTGCGGTCGCCGTCTCGCTCGGCGTCGGCCAGCCGCTTGAGGACCAGGATGCCCGTCCCCTCCCCCACCAAGATCCCGTCGGCCGCCTCGCTGAAGGGTCGGATGGCACCCGACGGCGACAGGGCGCGGAGCTGACAGAACACGCTCCAGAGGGTGAGGTCGTGGCAGTGGTGGACCCCGCCGGCCAGGACCAGGTCGGCCCGGCCCGAGCGCAGCTGATCGACCGCTTGATCGACGGCGATCAACGAGCTCGCGCAGGCGGCGTCGACGGTGTAGGCGGGGCCCCGGAAGTCGAACCGGTTGGCGATGCGCGACGCGGCCAGGTTGGGCACCAGGCCGATCGAGCCCTCCGGTCGCTCGGGTCCGAGGCGCTCCTGGAACTCGGCCTTCACCTGGGCCAGGCGGTCCTCGTCGAGCCCCGGAACCAGCGTCCGCAAGGCCTCCACCAGCTGCTGGGCGGTGCGCACCCGCTGGTCGAGCCGGGCCACGCCGTCGCCGATGTAGCCGCCGCGGCCGAGGATCACCGCCACCCGGCGGGGGTCGACGCGCTCGTGGGCCGACGACGCATCGTCGAGCGCGGCGGAAGCGGCGCCGAGGGCGAGGAGCTGGTCCGGCTCGGCGGTCTCGGCGGC
>CAZIVZ010000350.1:0-4024 GCA_964542495.1 uncultured Aquihabitans sp. | reverse complement strand
CGCACGCCTGGCCCAGGAGGACGTGGTGGATCTGAAGTGGTCGGCGCTCCCGGTGCCCCATGCGATCGAGGTGCCGGACCGGGCCCCCAAGGAGCGCTACTTCGACCCGGCGTTCTTCGCGCTGGAGGCCGAGCAGCTGTGGTCGCGGACCTGGCAGATGGCGTGCCGGCTGGAGGAGATCCCGGAGCCCGGCGACTTCACCACCTACGAGATCCTCGATCAGTCCGTGATCGTCTGGCGCGGCGAGGGCGGCGAGGTGCGGGCGTTCGAGAACGCCTGCCGCCATCGCGGCGTGCGGTTGGTCTCGCGCCCGGGCACCTGCACGCAGCAGCTCACCTGCTCGTTCCACGGGTGGTGCTACGGCCCCGACGGCGCCAACACCCGCATCCCGATGCGCAAGTCGTTCGACCTGCACAACCTCGAGCCCGGCGAGGTCGACCTGGTGCCCGTTCGCTGCGACACGTGGGGCGGGTGCGCGTGGATCAATCTCGACCCCGCCGCGCCGGACCTGCGCGAGTCGCTCGAACCGGCCGCCACCATCCTCGACGCGTGGGACGTGGCCTCGCTGCGCGCCGAGTGGTGGTACGCGTGCCGCCTCCCGGTGAACTGGAAGCTCGCCGAGCAGGCGTTCCAGGAGCAGTACCACGTGGTCCAGTCGCACCCGCAGCTGGTCATCCCCAACATGCGCTACGGGGCCCAGGGTGCCACGTTCGACCCCAAGGCGTTCATGGACGCCGAGGTCCAGTACCTGCGGACCATGAACGAGGGCATGGCGGGGATGGTGCACGCCGACGACGTGCGCATCGCCGAGCAGCTCCGCGACACCCTCGAGCTCCCCGACGTGGCCGACGAGGCGCACGCCACCTGGCACCGGTCGCTCAACGAGGCGGTCACCACGTGGCACCGCGAGCAGGGCCACCCCATGCCCGACCTCGACGAGCTGGAGCGGACGGGGCGCAACGAGCCGATGGGCTACTGCTTCCCGCACTTCTTCGTCCTGCCGATGTACAGCAGCGCGTCGTCGTACCGGTTCCGACCCCTCGGCCCGGAGGAGACGCTGATGGAGATCTGGTCGCTGGCTCGCCACCCGGAGAGCACCGTACGGCCCCGCCCGACGCCGCCCGACGTGTGGGAGTGCGACGACGAGCGGTGGCCGCCCATCCCCGCGCAGGACTTCTCCAACCTGCCCCGCCAGCAGCTCGGCCTGCACGCCAAGGGCTTCGAGTACATGCGCCTGTCCGAGCGCGCCGAGGGCCACCTCTCCAACCTCGAGCGCACGATCGACGCGTTCCTGGCCGGCCTGCCCCACGACCGGCTGATGGCCGCGCTCCGCGAGGTCAACGTGAACCCGCTCACCCGCCCCGCCGTGCCGATCGACCTCTGACGCGCCCGGGGTCAGACGGCGGGCGCAGCCTCGGGCTCGCCGAAGTAGGCGTGCTCGATGCGCTCGTCGCCGCGCAGGGCGGCGGCGTCGTCGCGCAGCACGATGGAGCCGCGGTTCACCACGATGGCCTCGTCAGCCACCTCGAGGGCGAGGTTCACGTGCTGCTCCACCAGCACGATGGCGGTCTGGTGGTCGGCGGCGATCTGGCGCACGGTGTCGAAGAGGTGCTCGACGATGATGGGTGCCAGGCCCATGCTCATCTCGTCGACCAGCAGGACCTTGGGCTCCTGGATCAGCGCCCGGGCCAGCACCAGCATCTGCTGCTCGCCCCCCGAGAGGGAACCGGCGCCCACCTTCCAGCGCTTCTCCAGCGCCGGGAACGTGTCGAGCATGTCCCGGGGCGACGGGCCGCCACGTCGACGGGCCACCTCGAGGTTGTGCTCCACGGTCAGGCTGGTGAACAGGCACCGGTCGTCGGGGACGAGCACCACCCCCGCGGCGTTGGCGCCTCGGGGGTGGCCGCTGCGCAGCGCCACCCCGTCGACCGACACGGTGCCGTGGTGCCAGGGGAGCAGCCCGGCCAGGGTGAGCAGCAAGGTGGTCTTGCCGGCGCCGTTGGGGCCGAGCACGGTGAGCACCCGGCCCGCCCCCACCTCGAGCTCGAGGTCACGGAACACGACGGTGCGCCCCCGGCCGCCGGTGAGCGAGGTGCAGGCCAGACGGGCGCTCATGCCATGACCTCGGCCTCGTCGGGCACGCTGCCGAGGTAGGCGGCGGCCACCGCCGGGTCCGAGCGGATCTCGTCGGCCGTTCCGTGGGCGATGATCCGCCCGAAGTCGAGGACGTAGACCACGTCGCACACGCCGAGCACCAGGGACACGTCGTGGTCGACGAGCAGGACGCCGGTGCCCGCGGCGCAGATGCCGCGGATGCGCTCGGCCAGGCGGGCCCGCTCCAGGCTGTCGAGCCCGGCCGCCGGCTCGTCGAGGAGCAGCACGGTGGGTTCGGCCACGCAGGCCCGGGCGATGGACACGAGTTGGCGCTCGCCCTGGCTGAGGTCGCCGGCCGGCCGATCCCGGAGCGCGGCGATGCCCACCCGGTCGAGCGCGGCGCCGATGGCACCCGCCCGGCCGGCCTGGCCGGTGCCGAAGGCGGCCACGCTCACGTTCTCCTCGACGGAGAGGTCGTCGTAGAGCTCGAGCGACTGGAACGTGCGACCGAGCCCGGCGCGGACGCGGGCGTGGGGCTTGAACGCCGACATCTCCGAGCCGGACAGGCGCACCGTCCCCCGAGCGGAGGCGAACCCGGTGACGGCATCGATGACGCTGGTCTTGCCGGCCCCGTTGGGACCGATGAGGCCGACGGTGCGGCCGGCTCCGACCTCGAGGCAGACCCCGTCGACCGCCACCACGCCCCCGTAGCGCACGGTGAGCTCGTCGACCGCGAGGGCGACCGGGGCCGGGTCCGGGGCCGAAGCTCCGACCGTGGCGGCGATGGTGGGTGCATCGGTGGTGGCGGCCTCGGCGGTGGTGTGGGTGGCACCGGCCCCGGCATCTGGTGCCCCGGCCCGGGACCGGCGCCGGCGCGCGATGCGGGCGGCCAGGCCGTGGCCCCAACCGGCCAGTCCCTCCGGGTTGCCGATCAGGGTGGCGATCAGCAGGGCGCCCATGATCACCGCGTACCAGTCGCCGAGGTCCAGCCAGGTGCCGACGGCGAGGAAGACGATGCCGGTGGTGGCCAGGATGCCTGCCATCACCCCGCCCCACACCGAGGTCACCCCGGCGAGGTACGCGGTCGACAGGAGCCCCAGTCCCCCGAGCGCCGTGAAGGACTCGAAGGTCACCTGCGTGCGCCGGTAGGCGAGGAGGCTGCCGCCGAGCCCGGCGATGAACGAGGCGATGGCGAAGCTGACGACCTTGACGAACACGACGTTGACGCCCACGCCGGCGGCGGACCGCTCGTTGGCGCGCACGGCGAGCATGGCCGACCCGAGCGAGCTGCGCCGGAGCACGGCGACGCCCAGTGCGACCGCCAGGAGGGTGACGAGGCACACCAGCCCGAACTCGATCCGGGGGAACGCCTTGCCGCTGCCGATGCCCAGGTCCAGGCCGAACAGCCTTGGCGTGGGGACGGTGGACGGGTTGGACCCGACGATGTCGGTGTTGCGGAACCAGAGCGCCTCGATGGCGTAGGCGAACGCCAGCGTGACCACCCCGAGGCCCAGGCCGCGCAGGCGCAGCGCCGGCAGGCTGATGACCACCCCGATCGCCGCGGCCACCAGCGCGGCCAGCACCGGCGCGATCGGGAACGGGACGTTCCAGCTCGACGTCAGGAAGCTGAGGGTGAACGCCGCGGTCCCGGCCAGCGCGAGCTGGGCGAGCGAGACCTGGCCGGCGTAGCCCGTCACCACCACGACGGACAGCCCGATGATGGCGGCGATGAAGCTGCCGATGACGGCGGCCCGCCACTGGCCGCTGGTGGCCAGGAGCGCCACCAGGCCGATCGAGGTGCCCACGGCCGCGGGGACCACCAGGCCCTGGGCCCGGGGCGCCTTGCCGAGCTGTTGCTGGGTGAGGGTCCCGCGGGGGCATGTCGCGCCCGGCCACCAGCAGGGCGACCAGGATGACCAGCAACGGCACC
>CAZIVZ010000349.1:0-4038 GCA_964542495.1 uncultured Aquihabitans sp. | reverse complement strand
CCCCTGGTCGGGCTCGCGATCGATGCGACCGAAGAGCAGCGAGGCGTCGCCCAGGTGGAGCTGGCTCAGCCGGTTGAGCACGGTGTCGAAGATGACCTCGCGCTCGAAGCGGGCCTGCTCGGTGCCGCCCTGGCCCACCTCCACCATGCCCTTGAGGCGGTTCGCCGAGGTGCGCGCCTGCTCCAGGCAGGCGTAGGCGTGATCGATGTAGGCCTGCTCGGCTTCCAGATCGGGGTGGATCGCCATCGGTTCGAGCGCTGGTCCTCGTGGAGGGTGGGACTGCCGACCCCGAATTCGGGGATTCGACAGCCTACTGCCAGACGCGCCCGGGTCACGGACCGGCGTCCTCGCCGACCTCACGCAGCGCGTCACGGATGGCCACGCGCAGCCGGCGCGCCTCGGCTGGCAGCAGGTGGGCCACCAGGCCCTCGCCGGGCTTGCCCAGCTCGTCGACGGTGAGCACCACCCGCGGCTCGGCGTCGTCGTAGTCGTCGCTGATGGCGATGGCCCAGGACACCGGCGTCAGGTCCGGGTCGTCGGCCACCACCGGGTCGAGCCGCGGGTCGAAGGGGTGGTCGTCGATCGAACGGCGCATCCCCGCATCCAACCACGGTCGCGCCCAGCGACAGCTGTGGAGCTTGCTAACCGTCCGGGTGGGGCACCGCGACCACCCGGAGGCCGTCGATCCCGTCGAAGTCGACGGGGTTGCAGGTGTGGACGGGCAGCCCGTTGGCGAGCGCGGTGGCCGCGATCATGGCGTCGTAGGCCCGAGCGGCCGGCTTGCGCCCCGCGCGGCGGAGCGAGGCCGCCACCTGGCCGAAGGCACGCGCGGCAGCGGCGTCGAAGGGCAGCGGGTCGAAGTCCGCCTCCGCTTGCTGGAGGTGGGCCTGCCGAGCCGCCCGCACGTCATCGTCGACCGCCACCAGCGGCCCGACGGAGAGCTCGGCCAAGGTGACCGCGGTGATCAGCGCCTCGTCGGGGAGCGCCTCGGTGTCGGCCAAGCGGCCGAGCAGGATCACCGTGCTCGTGTCGAGGACGCCCCGCACCTCGCCGGAGCTCACAGGGAGCCGTCGACCAGCTCGTCGAGGTCGGCTCGGAGCGCCTGCGGATCCATCGCCGGCAGGCCACGCCTCCGCTCGATGAGCACCGCGGTGGCCAGCGCCGGCCTGCCCAGGGGCCGGAGCTCGGCGACCGGCCGGCCCGCGCGCGTGATGATCGCCCGGTGCCCGCGCCGGACCCGATCGACCACCTCGCCGCCGTGGTTGCGGAGCTCGCGGATGCTCACCTCTTCCGTGGCCATGGATGCGTTGTATCACCCGTGATACATTCCGACAAGGGAAGGCGCGTTCTCGCTGCGGCTCACCGGATGGGAGGCGGTGGGGGCGCGTCGGTAGCCTCGGCGCGTGGTCAGCGCCGACGCCCCGTTCCTGCGAGCCTGCCGGCGCGAGCCGCACGACCGGGTTCCGGTGTGGTTCATGCGCCAGGCCGGGCGGTCGCTGCCGGAGTACCGGGCCATCCGGGGCACCGGGTCGATCGTCCAGGCCATCCGCACGCCCGACCTGGCCACCGAGATCACCCTCCAGCCGGTGCGCCGCTACGGCACCGACGCCGCCATCCTGTACTCCGACATCGTCACGCCCGTGGAGGCCATCGGCTTCGGGGTCGACGTGGCGCCCGGGGTCGGGCCGGTGGTGGAGCGGCCGTTCTCCTCGGCTGCCGACCTCGAGCGGATCCGCCCCCTCGACCCCGAGGCCGACACGCCCTACGTGCTCGAGACCGTGCGCAACCTGGTGCGCGAGCTGGGCGACGTGCCGCTCATCGGGTTCGCCGGCGCCCCCTTCACGGTGGCGTCCTACCTGGTGGAGGGCCGGCCCAGCCGCACCTACGAGAAGACCAAGCGGCTCATGTACACCGACCCCGACCTCTGGTTCGCCCTGCTCGACCGGCTGGCCGACCTCGCCTTGGCGTCGCTGCAGAGCCAGGTGGCCAACGGCGCCTCGGCGGTGCAGCTGTTCGACTCGTGGGCCGGCGCCCTCTCCCCCAGCGACTACCGCCGCTACGTGCTCCCCGCCTCGCAGAAGGTCCTCGAGGGCATCGCCCCCACCGGCGTGCCCCGCATCCACTTCGGCGTGTCCACCGGCGAGCTGCTCGGCCTCATGCACGAGGCCGGGGCCGACGTGGTGGGGGTCGACTGGCGCGTCGACCTCGACGACGCCCGGGCCCGCCTCGGCGACGACGTCGCCCTCCAGGGGAACCTCGACCCGGTGGCCGTGCTGGCCGGGGTCGACGTGGCCCTCGACCGGGCGCGCGACGTGCTGCGGCGGGCCGACGGCCACCGCGGCCACGTGTTCAACCTGGGCCACGGCGTGCTGCCCGAGACCGACCCCGAGGTGCTGGAGCGCATCGTGGACCTGGTGCACACCGAGGGCACCGTCCGGTGACCGCCCCGGCCCCCGTCGGGGTGGTGGTGATGGCCTACGGCACCCCGGCCACGCCCGACGATGTGGAGCCGTACTACACCCACATCCGCCGGGGCCGGCCGCCCACCCCCGAGCAGCTCGCCGACCTGCGGCGGCGCTACGACGCCCTCGGCGGCACGTCCACGCTCGCCGCCCGGACCGCCGACCAGGTGGCCCGCCTCACCACCGCGCTCGAGGCGGCGGCGCCGGGCCGGTTCCTGGTGGCGCTGGGCCAGAAGCACGCGGCGCCCTTCATCGAGGACGGCGTGGCCGACCTGGTGGCCCGGGGCGCGTCGCACGTGGTGGGCGTGGTGCTCGCTCCCCACTACTCCGCGGCCAGCGTGGGCCAGTACCAGGCGCGGGTGGCCGAGGCGCTGGCCGGGACCGGGGTCGGCACCACCCCCGTGCTGCGGTGGCACGACCTCCCCGAGTACCGGGCGTTCCTCGCGTCGGCGGTGACCGACGGCCTGGCCCCGCTGCCCGAGCGCACCAAGGTCGTGTTCACCGCCCACAGCCTCCCCGAGCGCGTGCTCGCCGGCGACCCGTACCCCGACGAGCTGTGGGCGTCGGCGGCGGCGGTGGCCGACTCGTGCGGGCTCGACCGGTGGGCGGGCTGGTCGGTGGCGTGGCAGAGCGCCGGCGCCACGCCCGAGCCCTGGCGAGGCCCCGACGTCCTCGCCGTCATCCGCGACCTCGCGGCCACCGGGCGCGCCGACGGCATCCTCGTCTGCCCGCAGGGGTTCGTGGCCGACCACCTCGAGGTGGCCTACGACCTCGACATCGAGGCCCGGCGGGTAGCCGGCGAGGTGGGCCTGGCCTTCGCCCGCACCCGGGTCCTCAACGACGATCCCGCCGTCTTCGCCGCCCTGGCCCGCCGCGTCCTGGAGGTCTGCCCGCGATGACCGGTTTGTACCCCTCGGCGCAGAATCTGCGCAGATTCTGCGCCAACGTGTCCCGATGACCCGACCCGACCACGTGGTGATCGTCGGCGGCGGCATCACCGGCCTCACCGCCGCCTACCGCTTCACCCAGGCCGGCTCGGCCGTCACGGTCATCGAGCCCCACAAGCTGGGTGGGAAGGTCCAGACGTCGGTCTTCGCCGGCCGCCCCGTCGACGAATCGGCCGACAACTTCCTGCTCCGCGTGCCCCACGCCCTGGCGCTGTGCCGGGACCTCGACCTCGACGGGGAGCTGGTCTCGCCCGCCGCCCGGACCGCAGAGGTGTTCCTCGACGGCGAACGCCACCGCCTCCCCGAGAACCACGTCCTCGGCGTGCCCACCGACCTCGACGCCCTCGAACGCACGGGCATCCTCTCCCCCGGGGGCCTGACCCGCGTGGCCGAGGACCTCGACCGACCGGCCGACCCCGCCGACCCGGCCGTGGCCGGCACCGACGTGGCCATCGGCCCCTACCTGCGGCGGAGGATGGGCGACGAGGTCGTCGACCACCTGATCGACCCGCTCCTCGGCGGCATCAACGCCGGCGACACCACCACCCTCAGCCTGGCCGCCGTCGTCCCCCAGCTCGACGCCGCCGCCCGCTCGGGCGACCCCAGCACCATCCGCTCCTGCCGGGCCC
>CAZIVZ010000348.1:0-4047 GCA_964542495.1 uncultured Aquihabitans sp. | reverse complement strand
CGTCACCACGATGATGGGCACGTTGCCGTGCGAGCGCACCTCACGGCACACGTCCTTGCCGTCGACGTCGGGCAGGCCGAGGTCGAGCAGCACGAGGTCGACGGTGGCGGCCAGGGCCACGGCGTCGCGCCCGCTCGCGGTGTGGACCACCGAGAAGCCGTGCCGCTCCAGGCCCTCCTGGAGCGGGCCGGCGATGCCGGGGTCGTCCTCCACGATCAACAACCGCACGCCGGTACCTCCGGCGCGACCCTAGGTCCCGTGGCCCCAGTGCCAGGTCAGCTGGAGGTGAGCGCCAGGTGAAGCGCAGCCGGTTCGGTCATCCAGCACCGGGGGTGGCTTCGTAGAGGTGGGAAAGCCCCCGCGGACCGAACCGGTCCACTGCCCAGGAGAAGCCCGTGAACCCCCGCACCCGTCCCTTCAAGCTCGGCGCCGTCGGCGCTGCCGTCGCGCTGTCGCTCACCCTCGCCGCCTGCGGCAGCGATTCCGACGACGCCGCCGGCACCGCGACCACCACCGAGGCCGAGCCCATGTCGACCACCACCGAGGCCGAGGCCACCGCCGACGCCGACGCCGGCACCGCCGACGTCGGCACCATCGTCGAGGTGGCGTCGGGCAACGACGACTTCTCCACCCTGGTGGCCGCCGTCACCGCCGCCGACCTGGTGGAGACCCTCTCCGGCGACGGTCCCTTCACGGTGTTCGCGCCCACCAACGCCGCCTTCGAGGCGCTGCCCGCCGGCACGGTGGACACCCTCCTCGAGCCGGAGAACAAGGAGAAGCTCGCCGGGATCCTGACCTACCACGTGGTGGCCGGCGCGGTCATGGCCGCCGACCTCAGCGACGGCCAGGAGGTGGAGACCGTCCAGGGCGAGACCCTCACCGTCGGCATCGACGGGGACCAGGTCACCCTCACCGACGCCACCGGTGCCACGGTCAACGTCGTCGACACCGACATCGAGGCCAGCAACGGCGTCATCCACGTGATCGACGGCGTGGCCATGCCCTCGGCCTGACCCCACCACCCGACCGCGCCGGCGCCCCTCCCGCGGGGCGCCGGCGCCGTCGCGTCCGGGGAGGTGCGCGTCGGATCGTGGCAGGCCGGACGCGGAGGGTGCTTCCTGCACCGGGCTGGGTTGGTCCGAGAAGGTGCATGGAAGGGTGCTGGCGTTGCACTACCGAGGCGGTGGGGCGATCCTGTACGGCGATGACACCTTCCCCTGCCGGGCACACGCACGCCTGGAGGCGGATCAGCCTCGATGTCTACGAACGACACATGGGCGATGCGGCTGTCGGGCAAGAGCAACTCCTCCACTTCATCACCGAGGCCAGCTAGCAGCCCACCCCAGCCGTGCCGTGGGTGTGCTGGGCGTGGCCGGAGGCAACGGGCTCGATCTCATCGACCCCAGCTCAATCGACACGGTCTACGGGTACGACCTCAATCCCGCCTATCTCGAAGCGTGCGAAGCGCGCTTCCGGGGCGCCTTCGGCGATCGACTCCATCTGGTCGAGGAGCAGATCAACCGATCGACATCGATCGAGCGCGTTGGCCTGCTCATTGCCAACCTCATCGTCGAGTACATCGGCCTCGATGAGTTCGCCGCGTTCGCCGCAGCGAACATCGACGCCATCGAGGTGCTGTCCTGCGTCGTCCAGTCCAGCTACGACGTCGGTTTCGTCAGCGAGTCACCCGATGCGTCGGCGTTCGACGTCCTCGCCTCGGTTGCCTCGAACATCGACCCCGACGACCTGACCGAAGCACTGGCGGCAGTCGGCTTCGAGTTCACCGAACGGTTCGAGTACCACCTGCCCAACGGAAAGCGCTTCGTGCGCGTCGACCTCAGCGCAGGGCAGTCTCCCGCCGCCTGACCCCGGTCCCAGGAGCCGCTCCTGGGCTTCGCAGATGGTTCCGCCGATTCCTCCTGGAGCAGCAGGGCACGCAACCGCACGATCCTGACGCGTGTGGTCGACGGGAGGTTCAGGCCGCGAGCGCGGCGATGGCGGCGGCGGCGTTGCCGATGGACACCAGCACGAGCAGGGTGGCGAACGCCTGGAGCGACCGCTGGGCCGGGAGGCGGTGGGCCACGAGGGCTCCGGTGAGGCTGCCCACGAGCATGGTGGCCGTGAACGGGATGGCCAGGCCCCAGTCGACGGCATCGACGCCACGGAACCCCAGGGCCACGGCGGCGTTGCCCACGATGACCACCAGCGAGGTGCCGATGGCGTAGGGCATCGACAACCCGAGGGCCAAGGTGAGGGCGGGCACGATCACGAAGCCGCCGCCCACGCCGAAAAGGCCGGTGAGGAAGCCCACGACGGTGCCCGCCGCCAGCACCTTGGCCACGGCCACCACCGGCGATGGCGGGGTTGGCGCAGGGGAGCCGTCGGCCTCGCTGGCCTCGATGGCCTCCTCCTCGCCCACGCGGGTGCACGACGGGCAGGCGGTGACCATGCGGTGGGCGGCCACCAGGATCAAGCCGGAGAAGGCGAGCAGCAGCACGTCGCCGTCGACGCGGCCGTTGAGCTCGGCCCCGAGCCACGAGCCGGGCACCGCGGTGAGCACGAACGCCCCCGCCGCTCCCCAGCGGACGTGGCCGGCTCGGGCGTGGCCCACGGCGCCGACCGCCGCGGCCGCCCCCACCGCCACCAGCGACGTGGCGGTAGCCGCGGCCGCCGACTGCCCGGCCAGGTTGGCCAGGACCGGGACGGCCAGGATCGACCCGCCGCCCCCGAGGGCGCCGAGAGCCAGCCCGATGGCCAGGCCCAGGATGACGGCGAGGATCACGCTGGGTTGGAGACCGAGCAGGCGGTGGCTGCACCGAGGGCGACGGCGCCACCGAGGACGTCGGACACGTCGGCGAACCCGGCGGCCCGCAGCACGCTGTTCGCGATGGCCGAGCGCGCGCCGCCGGCGCACACCAGCACCACCGGACGGGTGGGGTCGAGTTCGTCGAGTCGGCCGCGGAGGTGGGCGAGCGGGAGGTGGCGCGCCCCGGGCACGGGCGCCGCAGCCACCTCGGCGGGGTTGCGCACGTCGATCAGCACGAGCTCGTCGCCCAGCTCGGCTTGGCGGCTCGCGAGCTGCGAGGCGGTGAGGCGCGAGAGGCGCCCAGCGCGGTCGGGATGTTCCGCGAGGGCACGTTCGACATCGGTGAGGGCACCCGCCACGTCGTCGAAGCCGATGCGCCCGAGGCGGACCTTGGCCTCGGTGGCGGAGCCGGGATCGCTCACGAGCACGATCGGGGTGCCCGGGGCCACCACGCTCCCAACCTGCTCCGAGAACCGTCCGTCGAGGCTCACGCTCAGCGCGCCGGCGAGGTGGCCGGCGGCGAATTCCTCCACGGCGCGGGTGTCCACCACCACGGCGCCACGGGCCACGGCGGCGTCGAGCTCGTCGAGCGTGAGCTCACGCGGTGGCTCGTGCTCGTCGAGGAGGGGGTGGTCGGCCCGGTTGAGGGCCACGTCGTGGCCGAAGTACGCGGGCGCAGCAGGCTGACCTTCGGTGACCAGCGCGATGAAGGCGTCCTGGTCCATGGGCTGGAGGGCGTAGTTGGTGCGGCGCTGCTCGCCGATGGTGGAGACGGTCTCGGTGGACAGCGCCTTGCCGCAGGCCGAGCCGGCGCCGTGGGCGGGCAGGACCAGGGTGGGGTCGGGCAGGCCGAGCAGCCGGTGGACCGATCGGTACAGGTGGGCGCCCAGCTCGGCCGCGGGGATGTCGGCTGCCACCAGGAGGTCGGGTCGGCCGACGTCGCCGATGAAGAGCGTGTCGCCGGTGAGCACGGCCACCGGGTCGGCACCCGGTGCGGGCCGCACCACGAGCGAGATCGACTCGGGCGTGTGGCCGGGCGTCTCCAGCACCTCCACCTCGACGCCACCGAGCGAGATGGTGTCGCCGTCGCGGAGGGCCCGGTGCTCGAACTCCGCCGACGCGCCCCCGGCGGCGCCGATGCCGATCGCCGCGCCGGTGGCGGCGGCCAGCTCGAGGTGGCCGGAGAGGAAGTCGGCGTGGAAGTGCGTCTCCAGCACCCACTCGATGGTGAGGCCCTCCTG
>CAZIVZ010000347.1:0-4063 GCA_964542495.1 uncultured Aquihabitans sp. | reverse complement strand
GGTTGTGGCCGGTGGCCACGGCGTCGTAGCCGTGGTCGAGTGCCGCTCGGTCGAAGAGGTGGCGCTTGGAGAGGCCGCACGCCGAGCAGGGCGAACGGCGGGTGACGGCCGCCGCGGTGGGGATGTCGTAGTCGTGGTCGCGGCGAAGGCTCACCTCGTGGAGGGTCAGCCCGCGCTCGTGGGCGAAGCCCCGCACGGCGTCGCCCGAGCGGTCGCTGTAGCCGCCGATGCCGAGCCCCACGTAGAAGCCATCGGCGTCGTAGCCCAGCTCGCACAGGATGTCCCAGAGGGCGAGGCTGTCCTTGCCGCCCGACACGGCCACCAGCACCCGCTCGCCGGACGCCAGCATCGAGAACTCCGCGATGGCCTTGGCCGTCTGGTCCCGCACCAGCTTGCAGAAGTGCTCGGCGCAGAAGTTGGCGTTGTGGCGCCGGATGTCGATCACCGCCGGACCCCGGCAAACCTGGCACTTCACCTGGCGCCACCGGAGATGACCGGGCGGATCTCCACCTCGTCGTCGTCGGCGAGCATGGCGTCGCCCGGCACCAGGGTGCCCCCGCGGATCACCAGGACCGACTCCCGGTTGAGGTCCAGGTCCGAGAGCAGCGCCACGATGCTCTTGGGGCCGGGGACGTCGAGCACCCGGCTGGGGTTGCGCAGCGTGACCTTCACGTCCGCCGGCGGCGCCGGCCGCCGGTGACCGGCGTGACGGGCGCGTCGTCGATGGTGGCCCGCCCGTTGGCGATGACGATGCGCTGGCCGGGCTTCAGCTCCTCGGAGAGCAAGATCTCAGGCCGGCGCTGGGCGAGGCGCCGCACGGTGCGCAGCGTCCAGAGACCGGTGCCCACGTAGAGCCAGCTCCGGCTTCCCCCGAACAGGCCGCGGTTGATGCCCAGGCGCTCGGCGGAGCGCAGCAGCCCGCCACCGGAGGTGGTACGGCGGCGAGGCGCCATCAGAACCGCCTGACCTCGACGATGGTGGTGGACTTGCGGCCCCGGCGGCGGCCGTAGAGGAACACGCCGAGCACTACGGTGACCGCGAGCACGGCACCGATGGTCACCGCGGTGGAGCGCGCCGCCTCGGCCCGCTCCTCCACATCGCCGGTGAGCTGGCGGAACTTCGCCTCGATGTCGTCGCGGGTGATCTTGGCGGGGGCGTCGGGCTGGTCTCGACCGGAGTCGGACCGGCCTCCCTTGGCGGCGGCGGTCACGGGCGTGCTCCATCGGTGCGGTTGGGCTTGGTGATGGCGCGCGCGGAGACGGCCACGATGACGGCGGTGACCAGGAAGGCCACGAGGTAGGGGACCCAGCTGAGCGATCCGGTCAGGTGTTCGCCGGTCTGGGTCTGCAGCGCTCGGAGGATGGCGAGGGCGGCGAAGAGGACGCCGAGGCCGGCCAGGACGGCACCGCCCACGCCGAACCCGAGGAAGCGCCCGATCGACTTGAGCGGATCGACCGTCTCCTGCTTGGCATAGTCCCTGACCAGCTGCCACAGGTCGGCCACCACCTCGGCGGTGCCCTTCTCCTCTGCCTTCTTCGCACCAGCGGGTGCCACGTTGCCTCCTGGCCGTCGAGTCGGACTTTCCTACCTGCCACCGCCTGTGGGCGCAACTGCGTGACGCTCAGAGCCCCCCGAGCCGCGCTCGACAGACCGACTCCTCGTCGTCGAGGAGGGCGTCGAGCCGGGCCAGGCGGCCGGCGATGGTGGGCTCGGCCAGGCAACGGTGGCGATCGAGATCGCCGAGCGGCGAGAGGGCGGTGAGGTGGTGGCTCGCCCGTGACGGGTCGTCGACCTCCATCGGCACCGTGGGCGAGGGCCCGGGCTCCCCGAGCTCGGACCTCAGGGCCAGCACGCGCCGCAGCCGGGCCGACGTGGCCACGAGCTGCTCGTCGACCTCGGGGCCGGGGTCGAGATCGGGCCAGTCGACGACGTCGGCCAGCGGGTGGGGCGCGTCGGGCAGCCACGCGTCGACGCGCAGGCGCTCCATGCCGAGCGCGAGGATCCCCCAACGCCCGTCGGGTGCCTGCTCGGCCTGCACGATCCGGGCCCGGGTCCCTACGTCGGTGCGGACGTCCTGGCCACCGACCTCGCTCCCCCGTGCAATCAGCACCACGCCGAAGTCCTCGTCGGCCGCCAGGCAGCGGTCGACCAGGGCGCGGTACCGATCCTCGAAGACGTGCAGGGGGAGCACCGCGCCCGGCAGCAGCACCGTCTGGAGGGGGAACATCGCGAGCGTGCCCACGTGAGCAGCGTACGGAGCCAGGGGGGCCACCAGCGCCGCGCCGCCCGACGGGGCGCACGGCGGGACGTAGGTGCCCAGGACCGCGCCGAGGACGTCCTGGACCGCCAGCACCGACGCATCGATGGGCTCGGTGTTGACGACGTAGGCGAACGTGGCCGTCTCGCCCTCGGGGAGCGTCACGAACCCGGCGAGGGAGCTCACCTGGTTCAGCGAACCGGTCTTGGCGTGCATCCGGCCCTCGGCCGGGTTGCCCCGGAACCGGTGCGCCAGCGTCCCGGTCTTCCCCGCCACGGGCAGGGCGGGCCCGAGCAGGCCCTCGAGCCCGCCGCCGTGGTGCAACACGTCGGCCAGGCCGTCGCAGGTGAGCCGGTTGTCGGGGTGGAGGCCGGAGCCGTCGGCCACCCGGGTTCCCGGCACCGTGAGGCCCAGCTCCTCGGCCTGCTCGGCGATCGCCGCCACCCCGGCGGCGGTGCTGCCCCCGCCGCCGGACCGATGGCCGATCTCCTTGGTGAGCTGCTCGGCGATCCGATTGTCGCTGGCTTCGAGCATGCGGTCCACCAGGTCCGCGACGGGCGGCGACGTCACCGTGGCCACCGTGGTGGCGCCGGCGGGAGCGGCCCCTGAGGCACCCTCGCCCACCACCAGCACCCCGCGGGCCCGAAGGAGCGAGGTGAAGGTGCGTGCCGCCGCCGCCGCGGGATCGGCCGACGGGGTGCGACGGACCGGGCCGTCGGGCTCGCGGGGCGGGGCCAGCTCGTAGCCCTCGTCGACCCCGAGGGCGCTGAGGGGGCCGGACTGCTGCTGGGAGGTGTAGCGATCCGGCCAGCCCGGCACGGTGCGCAGCGAGTCGTAGCGGCGCTCGTCGCCGATCACCCGGCCCGAGATCCCCCGGACGCCCGTGGCCACCACCTGGTCGGCCAGCTCGTCGAGCGAGGTGGTGGGCACGTCGTCGCCGATCGACCGCACGACTCGGTAGCCGTCCGTGACCAGCACCGGGTCACCGCCACCCACCAGGGCCACGTCGCCGTCGACCACGCCGTCGGCGTTCACCGCCGGGGCCACCACCGTGGTCTCGAACCGGGTGGCGCTGCCGAGCTGCTCGAGGGCCACCGTGGCGGTGACGACCTTCTGCGTGGAGGCCGGGGCCAGCGGGGTGGTGCCGTCGTGGCGGTAGACCGGCGTGCCGTCCACCAGCACCGTGAGGCACGTGTCGGGTGGCGACGCCTGCACGACCGCGTCGAGGTTGGCGGTCAGCGCGGGGTCCTCCACCACCGTGGGCGCGCCCGGGCGGGCTGGTGCGGCCACGACGCGGCCCACCCCGGACGCCGCCCGGCCGTGCGCCGCGACGGGCAGGCCGGCCGCCACCAGCAGCGCCGACGCGGTGGCCAGGGAGCGAAGGTGCCTGGCCCTCACCCGAGCCCGCGGGCCTGGCGCCACCGCTCGTGCAGCCACGTGTGCTCCAGCGCCGCAACCGCCCGGTTGGCCGACGGGTAGCAGAGCCGGCCGGTGGCCCGCACCGCGAAGGGACCGGCGTTGTCGGGGTCGGCCACCGCCAGCTCCGTGGCCAGCAGGATCGGCTTGCCGGTGGCCACCGAGATGTCGGCCGCGGCCTGCGCGAAGCGGGTGTCCTGGCGCTCGTGGTAGGCCACGATCCGCTCGAGGCCGTGGCCGGGGTAGAACGGCCCCCGACGCATCAGCCGGGCCTGGTTGGCCTGGATGCCGAGACCGAGCTGGATCACGGCGTCCACCTCCGGGTGCGACGCGATCAGCTCGAGCACCTCGGGGATGGTGTCGCGGGTCTCGCCGCCGGCCAGGTCCACC
>CAZIVZ010000346.1:0-4073 GCA_964542495.1 uncultured Aquihabitans sp. | reverse complement strand
CTGGTACCTTCGCCACGCTCACCGTGACCGGCGCACTCGGTCCCGACCTCGAGGCCCAGTAGATGATCCCCGACGCCGAGATCCCCGGAACCGTCCCGCTCGACGACCTGCCCGTCGACGGTCGATACGGCCCCGGCGCCCTGCTGACCCCGGCCAACCTGATCACGGTGCTGCGCCTGGTGCTGTCGCCGGTGCTGCTGGTGATGATCGTCAAGGAGCCCACGAGCTGGGCGGCGGTGGGGTTCTGGACCATCCTGGCCATGACCGACGGGATCGACGGGTACCTCGCCCGGCGCCACGGCACCACGCGCTCGGGCGCGTTCCTCGACCCGCTCGCCGACAAGGTGCTCGTGCTCGGCGCCCTGTTCGCGCTGGTGGCGGCCGGTCGCTTCTGGATCGTGCCCGTGGGGCTCATCGCCGTGCGCGAGGTGGCCATCAGCGTCTACCGCACGCAGCTCGGCCGCCAGGGGTTGGCCGTGCCGGCCCGCACCCTCGGGAAGGTCAAGACCGTGGTGCAGGAGCTGGCCGTGGCGGTGGCCCTGTTCCCCGTCACCGGCGACTACCACCTGATGGCCACCGCCATCTTGTGGGTGGCCGTGGCCCTCACCTGGGTGTCGGGTGCCCAGTACCTGCTCGACGGCCGCGGTGCCGCCACCCGCCTGGGCCACCGCGTCCGCCCCCTCCCCGAGACCGCCTGACCCCCACCCAAGCGAATGTGGTGGTGTGGGAGCGACGTTCCTGCCGGTTTCGCGCGTGAGGTTCGGCACGGGTCCCTAGGGTGCCGCCATGCGCTGTGAGGTCGTCGCCATCGGGACGGAGCTGCTGCTGGGGCAGATCGTCGACACCAACTCGTCGTGGATCGGGGAGCAGCTCGCCCTCGCCGGGATCGACTCGCACTTCCAGACCAAGGTGGGCGACAACCTCGACCGCATGGTCTCGGTGCTCGAGGCGGCCTTGGAGCGCAGCGACGCCGTGCTCGTGTGCGGTGGCCTGGGCCCCACCCAGGACGACATCACCCGGGAGGCCATCGCCCGGGTGATGGGGGTGGACCTCGAGCTGGACGACGAGGTGGCCGCCCGCATCGAGCACATGTTCAGCTCACGGGGGAGGCGCATGGCGGCCAACAACCTGCGCCAGGCCGAGGTCCCGGTGGGTGCCGTGGCCATCGCCGACCCGCAGCCGGGGACCGCGCCCGGGCTCATCGCGCCGGTGGGCGACCAGGTCATCTACGCCGTGCCAGGCGTGCCCTACGAGATGAAGGAGATCGTGGCCGGAGCGATCCTGCCGGACCTGGTGCGCCGGGCCGGGATCGCGTCCACCATCGTCAGCCGCACCCTGCGCACCTGGGGCGAGAGCGAGTCCGGCTTGGCCGAGCGGCTGGCCGGCCGGGTGGCGGTGCTCGACGGCTCGGGCAACCCCACGCTGGCCTACCTCGCCAGCGGCATCGAGGGCATCAAGGTCCGACTCACCGCCAAGGGCACTTCCACGGTCGAGGCAGAGGCGCTGCTGGCCGAGGAGGAGGCCGAGGTGCGCGCCGTGCTGGGCGACCTGGTCTTCGGGGTGGACGACGAGACCATGGAGCACGCCGTGCTCGCCCTCCTTCGGGCGAGAGGCCTCACCCTGGGGGTGGCCGAGTCGCTCACGGGCGGGATGATCGGGTCGCGGATCTGCGACGTGCCCGGAGCGTCCGACGTGTTCCGCGGGTCGATCGTGGCCTACGCGTCCGACGTGAAGCACGGCGTCCTCGGCGTGCCCGAGGGCCCGGTGGTATCCGCGGCGGCGGCGTCGGCCATGGCGGCGGGCGCCCGGCGCGTGCTCGACGCCGACGTGGGGGTGGCCGTCACCGGGGTGGCGGGACCGGATCGCCAGGAGGGCCAGGAGCCGGGCACGGTGTTCGTCGGCCTCGACCTGGGGCCGCTCGGCGGCGACGTCGGTGCCGAGGCCTTCGAGGTGAAGTTGCCCGGCAGCCGCCTCCAGGTCCGGCAGTTCTCGGTGATCACCGCGCTCAGCGCCCTGCGGGCCCGCCTGCTCGGCGCCGACTGAGCCCACGAACCCTCCGTCAACTCACCGGTCGGCGCGACCGGGGCGGTTGGACACCCTCGGCGATCAGGGGGGAGCGGGCAGACCCAGGGCGAGCGCCCGGAAGGCGCGGGCCGCGGGCGACAGGGGACCGCTGCGCCGGACGAGCAGCACCGGTCGCTCGACGCGCTGCGCCAGGGGCACCACGACCGCCCCGCGCGCCGCGGCCTGGCGGGCGATGGGCTCGGGCAGCAGGGCGGCCCCGGCGCCGGCCAGCACCAGGGGGACGATGGCCTCCCGGTGTTCGGTCACCACGCCCAGGAGGGGTTCGGTGCCTCCGCCGCGCCGGGCGAGGGCGGCGGCGAGCAGCTGGCGGGTGGAGGTCCCGTGGGGCGTGGTGATGAGGGGGTACTCGGCGAGGCGGGCCGCGGGTAGGCGGTCGGTGTCCACGAGGCTGCCCGGCGGCAGCACCACCAGGAGCTCCTGGATGCCGAGGCGATCGACCTCGATCCCCGGCTGCCGTTCGACGGCGTCGCCCAGGCCGAGCTCGCAGGCACCGGTGCGGACCAGATCGGCCACCGCGGCGGCGTCGTCGGGCTCGGCGATGCGGACGGCCACGCCGGGATGGGATCGCCGGAACCGGCCCACGAGGTCGACGAGGGGCTCGACCACCAACGTGGGCAGCGCCACCAGGTCGAGGCGGCCCGAGGTGAGGCCGGCCACGTCGATGACGGCAGCACGGGCCACTTCGGCGTCGCGAAGCATCCGGCGGGCCGGCTCGACGAAGGCCTCACCCGCCGCCGTGAGTTGCACGCGGCGTCCGAGGCGGTGGAACAGGGGGGTGCCGAGCTCGCGCTCGAGGGCGGCCACCGCCTGGGAGAGCGCCGGCTGGCTCACCGGGATCGACGCCGCCGCCGCCGTGAAGGTGCCCTCGTCGACCACGGCGACCACGTACGTCGCCTGGCGGAGATCCATAGGACCAGCCTATGTCAACCATCACCAATGCGTCTTGGACCTGTGGATCAGGTCGTGGTCGGGTGGATGCGTGACCACCCACCTCGCCCTCGTGGCGCTCGTCGGAGCAGGGATCGGGTTTCTCGGCGGGCTGCTCGGCAAAGGTGGCTCGGCGCTGGCCACGCCGTTCCTCGTCCTGCTCGGGATCCCGCCCGTGGTGGCCCTGGCCGCACCACTGCCCGCCACGGTGCCGGCCACCCTCGTGGCCGCCCAGCGCTACCGCCGTGCCGGGCTCATCGACCGTCGCGTGCTGCGGTGGTCGCTCACCACCGGGCTTCCGGCGACCCTCGTCGGCGCACTCGCCACCCGCTGGATCGACGGCCGCCTGCTCGTGCTGGCGACCGACGCGGTGATCCTCGCCCTCGGGGTGCGGATGCTGACCCACCCGGCGCCGACCGTCGTGGACACCGTCGGTCACGAGATCCACCGGAGGCGGATCGTCGCGGTGGCGGTGGTGACGGGCCTGGCCGCCGGGCTGCTCGCCAACAGCGGCGGCTTCCTGCTCGCCCCGCTCTTCGTGGCCGTCCTGGGCCTCGGGATCAAGCCGGCGTTCGGGACCTCGCTCGCCGTGGCCTCGGTGATGGCGGTGCCGGGCACCCTGGTGCACCTCGCCCTCGGCCACCTCGACCTGGCGGTCGTGGTGGCGTTCGCCGCCGGGTCGGTGCCGCTGTCGAGTCTCGGCGCGCGCGTCGCTCTCGGCACCGACGCCACCCGGCTCGAACGGGGCTACGGGGTGGTGCTGGTGGTCCTCGGGGTGGCGTTCCTGGCGGGGCCCGACCTCTGAACCGGTCGGCGAGGAATCTTCGTCAGGTCCTTGCGCCGAACGTCTGTTCGAAATAGCATGCGTGTCGTTCCGGTCCCCTGGAGCACCAGCCCCGGCCTGCTGTGCGGATCTGGCTGTCAGACCCCCTCCGTATGGTCCTCGCAACGGTTCGCTGCGGCCCTCGCAGCCAGCATCCCCGCCCTCGTGGCGCACGAAAGGAAGAACGCCGTGGAGCGTGAGAAGGCACTCGACATGGCCCTCGCCGGCATCGAGAAGC
>CAZIVZ010000345.1:0-4090 GCA_964542495.1 uncultured Aquihabitans sp. | reverse complement strand
GACGGCGGACGCGATGCTGGCGAGCACGGTGGCTCCTCCCCCACCCCGGAGGGTGCGGTCGACGGGCGACGGGGAGGCCGTGACGCCGGCCGGCGAGCGAGGCGCCCGACGAGCTCGGGCACGAGGGCCGTGGTGATCCGACGGCGAGCAGACCCTACCCGGGGGGTCCGGCAGTCGGAAGGGGTCGGCTCAGCGGCCGGTGAAGCGGGGCTCTCGCTTCTGGATGAACGCGGCGATGGCCTCAGCCGTGTCCTTCGTGCCGAAGTTGACCACCTGGGCGGCCGCCTCGGCCTCGAGGGACTCGGCGAGCGACGACGTGGACGACCGGTCGAGCAGCGCCTTGGTCTGGGCCAGCGCCACGGGCGGGCCAGCCGCCAGCTGGGTGGCCCACTCCTGCACGGCGGCGTCGAGCTCGTCGACCGGGACCACCCGGTTCACCAGGCCGAGCCGGCGCGCCTCGGCGGCGTCGATGATCGGGGCCAGCAGGGCCAGCTCCTTGGCCTTGTGCAGCCCCACGCGGCGCGGCAGGTACCACGACCCGCCGAAGTCGATGGACAGGCCCCGGCGGGTGAAGATCTCCGAGAACCGGCTGCGATCGGAGGCCACCACCAGGTCGCAGCCCAGGGCGAGGTTGAGCCCCGCACCGGCGGCCACGCCGTCGACCCGGGCGATGGTGGGCTGGGGGACGGCGTCGAGCGCCAGGCAGGCGTCGTTGATGTGGCGCATGTGGGCGAGCCAGTGAACGTCGGGGCCCGACCCCAGGTCGGCCCCGGAGCAGAACTCGTCGCCGGCGCCCGTGACCACAACCACCCGGACGTCGGGGTCCTGGGCCACCCAGCGGAAGACGGCCGCCAGCTGGCCCCACGCCTCGTTGCCGATGGCGTTCTTGCGTCGCGGGTTGTCGAGCACGACGGTGGCGATGCCCTCGGCGGCCGTCGTGGCGATGCCGGCGGCGTCCTCGGGGCGATCTGGGGTGGTGGCCATGGGCGGCACCATACTGATGCCCATGGGGTTCAACCCGCACCGTCGCCACACCCGCACCCCGGCCGACTACGCCATGGTGGTGGCGGCCGTGGTGGTGTGCGCCCTGTTGCTGGCGTGGGCGTTCTTCGGCTGACTAGAAGGCCGCCTCGATCACCTCGAGCTCGCCGGCGAGGATCGCCACCACGTCGAAGCGGACCTCGGTGGGCCGAAAGGGTGGATCGCCGTCGGCCAGCCAGCGGGAGGCCAGCACCCGCAGGCGCCGGGCCTTGGCCGGCGTGACCGACTCGGCCGGGTGCCCGAACGCGGCCGTGGCCCGGGTCTTGACCTCGCAGATCACCACGCGTCGGTCCTTGGCGCAGATGAGGTCGATCTCGCCCTCTCGGCACCGCCAGTTGCGGGCCAGGACCTCGTAGCCCTGCGCGAGGTACCACGCCGCGGCCTGGTCCTCGCCCCGTGCCCCCAGCGCTCGCCGGGCCGCGGTCACAGGTCCAGATCTGGCTTGGCGAGCTCCTCGATGTTCACGTCTTTGAACGTGACGACCCGAACCGAGGGCACGAAGCGCATCTTGGTCTGGCGGTACATGTCCCACACCCACGCATCGCGCAGCTCGAGCTCGACCCGGGTACGGCCACCGTCATCCCGGATGGTCTGCTCGACCGAGTTGGCGAGGTAGAAGCGACGCTCGGTCTCCACCACGTAGCGGAACGTGGGCGAGACGTCTCGATACTCCTGGAAGAGCTGGTGCTCGATCTCGGCCTCGTACTGCTCGAGGTCGTCGGCGCTCACCGGAGGTCCTCGGCGCGTGCGGAGCGGCGATGCGGACGGCGTGGGATCACGCCGACGATCGTACGCCCCACCTCTGACAGGTCGACGGCGGCGAGGCCGTCAGGCGGTCAGAAGTCGCGCTTCTCCTTGACCTTGGCGGCCTTGCCGACGCGATCACGGAGGTAGTACAGCTTCGCCCGCCGCACGTCGCCGCGGCTGAAGACCTCGATCTTGTCGATGATCGGCGAGTGCACCGGGAATGAACGCTCCACCCCGACGCCGTAGGACAGCTTGCGAACCGTGAAGGTCTCCTGCAGGCCGCCGCCCTGACGCCGGATCACCACGCCCTGGAACACCTGGACACGCTGCTTGTTGCCCTCGACCACCCGCACGTGCACCTTGAGGGTGTCGCCCGGGGCGAAGTCCGGCACGTCGGTGCGGAGGCTGGCCTGATCGATGAGGTCGGTGCGGTTCATGACGAGATCCTGAGAAGAGTATTCGAGGGCGTTCGGGGCCGCGAGGGCGGTGAACGGCGAAGGGCAACGCTAGACCGCTTGTGCCACCTCGACCAACTCGCCTCAGGTGGCGGGGGGGTGCTCGCTCGCGTCGAGCTGGCGAAGCAGCGCCTGCTCGTCGTCGGTGAGCCCGCCCCGGGCTTCCACGAGGTCGGGCCGGCGCTCCACCGTGCGGGCCAGGGCCTGGGCCCGACGCCAGCGGGCGATGCGACCGTGGTCACCGGAGCGGAGCACCTCGGGCACCGACCACCCCCGGAACTCCGACGGGCGGGTGTACTGCGGGTACTCGAGCAGCCCGTCGGCGAACGACTCGTCGTCGGCGGAGGTGGTGTTGCCCATGACGCCCGGCACGAGCCGGCCGACCGCCTCGAGCACCACCAGGGCGGCCACCTCGCCACCGCCCAGGACGTAGTCGCCGATGGAGAGCTCGCCGTCGCAGAGGTGGTCGGTGACGCGGGCGTCGACGCCCTCGTAGCGG
The DNA here is from genome assembly GCA_964542495.1 of uncultured Aquihabitans sp. Classification (GTDB taxonomy): domain Bacteria; phylum Actinomycetota; class Acidimicrobiia; order Acidimicrobiales; family Iamiaceae; genus Aquihabitans. Next base: position 1,348 of record CAZIVZ010000345.1, on the reverse strand, counting down.
CCGCAGAGCAGGCTGAAGCCAGGTCCCGCCGCCAGCTCGCGAGCGAACGGCTGGTCCAGCCGACGACCACCGGGCCCGAGGAGGTACAGCGGACGGGGCGGCTCCACCGCCTCCACCGCGGCGAACAGCGGCTCGGGCATCAGCACCATGCCGGCGCCCCCACCGAAGGGCGAGTCGTCGACGGTGCGGTGCACGTCGGTGGTCTCTGAGCGGAGGTCGTGCACCCGCACGTCGAGCAGTCCCCGTTGCTGGGCCTTGCCGAGCAGCGCCTGGCTGGCGAACCCTCCGACCAGCTCCGGGAAGATGGTGAAGACGTCGATGCGCACGTCAGGCCTCGTCGCCGAGGAGCCCCTCGGGCGGATCGACCACCACCCGCTCGGGGAGCCCGGAGGCGTCGGTGACGAAGCCGACCGGCACCAGGGCGCCGTCGGCCAGCTCGAGCAGGTCGTCGGCGGGGTTGGCCAGCACCGCCACCACGCGTCCCCAGGTGCGGCCGTCGGGCGTGGCCAGCTCGGCGCCCACCAGCTCGTGCACCCAGAGGGCGTCAGGGTCGGTGATGGGCTCGGCGTAGACCACCCCGCCGCTCAGGGCCTCGGCCGCCTCGCGCGTGTCGACGCCGGCGAGCGCGGCGATCCAGCGCTGCTGGAAGGGCCGGATGGCCGAGACGGTGAGGTCACGCCCGCTCACCCGCCACACGGCGCCGGGGCGCGTGCGCTCCGGCCGGTCCGAGGTGACGAGGACGGTGACCTCGCCGCGCAGCCCGTGGGCCTTGCCGATCCGACCGATCTCGAGCAGCAGCTGGTCGCTCCCGTCCCCCGGTGTGCGCGCTCGTTTCGGGGGGTCCACGGGGGGCGAGGCCCCCCGTGTGTCAGTCAACGAACTCGATGTCGACCGTGGCGTCGTCCTTGACGGCCGCGGCGCGCACCACCGTGCGGATCGATTGGGCGATGCGGCCCCGCTTGCCGATGACCCGGCCCATGTCGCCCTCGCCGACGCGGACGTCGAGCTGGATGGCGCCGTGACGACCTTCGGACGTGGACACCGAGACGGCATCGGGGTTGTCGACGACCTGCTTCACCAGGTACTCGAGGACGGCGGTGGCGTTGGCGACCGCATCGGCCCCGGTGTCGGGCGCGTCGGTCTCCTCGACGTCGCTCACGAGTCGGCAGAGGCAGCCGCGACCGGGGCCTCACCCTTGAACTCGGCCCAAGCTCCGGACACCTTGAGCAGCTTCTCGACGGACTCGGTGGGCTGGGCGCCGTTGCGGAGCCACTTCAGCACCTTCTCGTTGTCGATCAAGATCACCGACGGGTCCTGGCGGGGCTGGTAGGTCCCCACGATCTCGATG
>CAZIVZ010000344.1:0-4101 GCA_964542495.1 uncultured Aquihabitans sp. | reverse complement strand
CCCAAGATCCTCGGCCACGCCACCGACATCATCTTCCGGGGCATCTTCCTCGAGGGCGGCGTCGACTTCCCCGCCCTGCACCGGACCCTCGGGTTCGTGCTGGCCCTCTACGTGGCGTCGGCCACGCTGCAGTGGCTCCAGTCGTGGATCCTGGCCGGGGTGGTGCAGCGCACCATGCAACGGCTGCGGGCCGACGTGGAGGACAAGCTCCACCGCCTGCCCCTCGGCTACCTCGACCGCACCCCCCGTGGAGACCTGCTCAGCCGGGTCACCAACGACATCGACAACATCGCCCAGAGCCTCCAGCAGACCCTCAGCCAGGCCCTCACGTCGATGCTCACGCTGGTGGGCGTGCTGGCGATGATGGTGTGGATCTCACCCCCGCTGGCGCTGATCACCGCCTTCACGATCCCCGCGTCGCTGCTGCTCACCAAGGCCATCGCCACGCGCTCGCGCGGCCGCTTCATCGCCCAGTGGCAGCACACCGGGTCGCTCAACGCCCAGGTGGAGGAGGCCTTCACCGGCCACGCCCTCGTGAAGGTGTTCGGCCGCACCCGTGAGGTCGAGGACCGATTCGACGTCGAGAACGAGCAGCTCTACCAGGCCAGCTTCGACGCCCAGTTCATCGCTGGGACCATCCAACCGGCCATGAGCTTCCTCGGGAACCTCAACTTCGTGGCCATCGCCGTGGTGGGCGGACTGCGGGTGGCGTCGGGGTCCATGACCCTCGGCGACGTGCAGGCGTTCATCCAGTACTCGCGCCAGTTCTCCATGCCCCTCACCCAGTTGGCGTCGATGGCCAACGTGCTCCAGTCCGGCATCGCCTCGGCCGAGCGGGTCTTCCAGCTCCTCGACGTCGAGGAGGAGTCGCCCGACCCCGACGTGGTCCCGGTCCCCGTGGAGCGGCGCGGGCTGGTGGAGTTCGACCACGTGTCGTTCTCCTACGACGAGGCCAACCCGCTCATCACCGACCTCTCCCTGGTGGCCGAGCCCGGCCAGACGGTGGCCATCGTGGGCCCCACCGGCGCCGGCAAGACCACGCTCGTGAACCTGATCATGCGGTTCTACGAGATCGACTCGGGACAGATCCGCCTCGACGGCGTCGACATCGCCGCCCTCAGCCGCCGCGAGCTCCGCTCGAACGTGGGGATGGTGCTCCAGGACACCTGGCTGTTCGGCGGCACCATCCGCGAGAACATCGCCTACGGCAACCTCGACGCCACCGAGGAGCAGCTCCAGGAGGCAGCCCGTGCCACCTACGTCGACCGGTTCGTGCACTCGCTCCCCGAGGGGTACGACACCGTGGTCGACGACGAGGGTGCCTCGGTCAGCGCCGGCGAGAAGCAACTCCTGACCATCGCCCGGGCCTTCCTGGCCGACCCGTCGATCCTCATCCTCGACGAGGCCACCAGCTCGGTGGACACGCGCACCGAGGTGCTCATCCAGCACGCCATGGCCGCCCTGCGCAAGGAGCGCACCAGCTTCGTGATCGCCCACCGGCTCTCCACCATCCGCGACGCCGACACGATCCTCGTGATGGAGGCCGGCCGCATCGTGGAGCAGGGCAACCACGACGAGCTGCTCGCTGCCGGCGGCGCCTACGCCCGCCTCTACAACGCCCAGTTCGCCGGCCCCCTCGATTGAAGCGAATGTGGTGTGCCAGGGCGACGTTCGTGTCGGTTTCGCGCGTGAGGTTCGTGCGCTCGAGCTAGCGAGCCGCTCGCCGGGACGCCCATAGGAGGCAGGCGCCAGATCCGAGCGTGACCACGATCGTGGCGATCCCGAACCCGCTGAGGTCGCCGAGGCTCAGCAGGTGGGAGTAGACGATGATCAGCCCCAGGACGACCGATGCCGTCCCGAGGAGGGCGAAGAGGAGCGAGGCCGTCCGAGACCGTGCGGCCACCGCTGTCGTCATGGGAGCGCTCCTGCCTGGCTGGGACCCACCGTTCCCCGCCTGTCGCACGACGATACCCATCAGGGCTGGCGGAGGACGGACCGGTCGAACAGGTCGGCGGTGCGCTCGGCCAGGACCGACCAGTCGTGGTCGACCTGGCGCGCCCGCGCCGCCGCGGCAGCCCGCTCCACCACGTCGGGCGTGAGGGCGTCGAGCGCGGCGGCGATCGACGATGCCGTCTGGCCGACGGGGATGCCGACGTCGCCGAGGTGCTCCACCAGGAAGCCCCAGTCGGACCGCAGGGCCGGCAGGCCCAGGCCGATGGCGTCGGCGGCCGACCCGGTGGCCAGCATCTCGCCGTCCTCGTCGAACACCAGGGCCAGCACATCGCACGCAGCCAGCCGGGTGGCGTAGACCGAGCGGTCGACCATGGCGTAGGGCTCGGCCACGGCGATGCGCGGATCGTCGGGCACCACGTCGCCGGGGCCGAGCGACCAGCACACCAGCTCCACGTCGTCGCGGCCGCACGCCGCCACCCCGTCGAGCACGGCCTGCACCAACTTCTCGGTACGAGGCGCGCCCACGATGCCGATCCGCAGCCCGACCGGCGACAGACCCAGCCGGCGCTCCGCCTCGGCCCGGTCCGGCAGCCCGGCCGACGACCACATGCGACCGAAGTGGCCGTGCGCGATGACCTCGTGACGGCACCCCTCGGCGAACCGGTACCGCTCCCGCATCCGCGCTGCACCCCAGGCCGAGTGGTGGATCACGGCGTCGACCGCGTCCGCCCACGCCTGGTAGATCGGGTCGAACGCCTCGGCCCGCTTCTCGTGGGGGGTGAGGTTGTGGGCGGTCCACACCACCGGCACGTCGTGGTCGCGGAGCTCGTCGATGATCGCCCGGTGGGCGTCGAGGTCGTCGAACGCCAGCCACTCGGGCCAGTGGAGGTGGAGCAGGTCCAGGCGGCGGAAGCCGGGGTCGGGCTCGGCGTTCCACCCCACCGGGGTCCGGTGGGCCACCACCCGGTGGGCCATCGGCCCGTAGAGCGAGCGGTGGTAGTGGTGGTCGATCTCGGTCGACGCAACCCGCAGCAGCGGCGTCACCCGCGCCCGGTACCGCACCTCGGTGGCGGGCTCCAGGTCGATCTGGTGCACCCGCTCGATCTCGGACCACGAGCTGCGCCACTCCCCCAGGCCCGCCACCGAGACGGTGGAGGTGAGGTGCGGCGAGCCCGACTCCCACGCCACGTGCAGGGGTCGGCCGGCCACCTCGGGGACGGCGAGGCTCACCGCCACCGGCGCCACGTCGAAGCTGAGGTGGTCGTCGAGCACCACCGTGCGACCGTCGACCGCGAACCGCACCGTCCGCCGGGCGGCGAGCGGAGGCCCGGGGTCATCGCCGTCGAGGCCCCGGCCCGACACCGCCAGCGCGTCCCACGTGGCCGTCACCGACCCCGGACCGTGCTCCACCGACGCGGGCAACCCGCCGGAGGTGTAGCGCCGGAGGCCGTGGACCACGAGCGGCGTCCACGTCGGCAGGTCCCGGTCGACGGGGACCTCCCACGTGCCCGGTTGGTGGAGGGCGGGGAGGTAGTGGCTGCGGGTGGTGCCCACGAACGGGACCACGAAGTCGGCACCCGGGCTGCGGTGGGCCCACACCCCGGCCGGGCGGTCGTCCTCGAACGGGAGCCAGCGGTCGCCGTCCGGGTAGGCATCGGCCACCGGCGCCGCCACCAGCCCGGGGTCGACCCGGGCGAGGGCCCCGGCGGCCCACGCCACCTTGCCGAGCAGGTCGAACGTGAGCTGGAGGCGGCGCTCGGGACCCCGGTAGGCGTCCTGCGCTCGCCGCACGTGCGACGTGGTGACGCCGTCGTCGTCGAACCCGGCGAGCAGGGTGAGGGCGGCGTCGTGGGCCCGGCGCAGCCACATTGCCTCGCGCCCCGCGGCCCAGCCCTCGGCCAGGGCGAGGGCCGCCAGCTCCAGGGTGAGGGCGGCGGCCAGGTCGCCCGTGGAGCGCCCCCAGGGCACCGCCGAGCCGTCACGCGAGCCCACCGCCAGCACGAGGTCGAGCGCCTTGACGATCCCGTCGTCCCACACCGGGCCGAGGCGGTCGGCCAGCGGCTCGGTGAACAGCCAGACATCCGCGGTGTAGATGTCGTAGCGGCCGATGCGGTCGTTGGAGTCGTCGAGCGCGCGCCGGGGGTTCTC
>CAZIVZ010000343.1:0-4110 GCA_964542495.1 uncultured Aquihabitans sp. | reverse complement strand
CTCAGCCCACCAGCCGTCGAGCACCGACAGGTGCAGGCCGCCGTTGAGGCACGACTTCATGCCGCTGGTGCCGCTGGCCTCCTGCGGCGGACGGGGCAGGTTGACCCAGACGTCGCAGCCGCCCACCAGGCTGGTGGCGAGGCGGAGGTCGTAGTCCTCGAGGAAGGCCACGGTGCCGGCATCGCGTGCCGCGCCCTTGAGGTCGAACAGGCGTCGCACGATGTCCTTGGCCCCGGTGTCGGACGGGTGCGCCTTGCCGGCGAAGACGAACTGGAGGGCGTGGTCACCGGTGAGCAGCCGCAGGGCGCGCGCTGGATCGGAGGCCACCAGGTAGAGGCGCTTGTAGGTGGCCAGGCGGCGCGCGAACCCGACGGTGAGCCGATCTGCCCCGAACCCGTGCTCGGCCGCCTCGGCGTAGGCCAGGTCCTCGCCGCGCCGGAGGCGGTCGGCGGTGGCCTGCTCGCCCAGCACCTCCACGAGCTGGCGGCGGGCCTCGTTGCGGGCCGCCCAGACCTCGGCGGCCGGGATCGCCGCCACGGGGGCCCAGGTGGCGGGGTCGGCCGAGTGGCGGATCCACCCGGGTCCCAGGTGGCGGTCGAGCAGGTCGCGCACCGGTCCGCGCAACCACGAGGGCACGTGCACCCCGTTGGTCACGTGGGTGATGGGCACGTCGTCAGGGGTGGCACCGCCGAGGACCGGCTGCCACATGCGGCGCGCCACCTCGCCGTGGCGCCGGCTCACGCCGTTGGCCGAGCGGCTGGCGCGCAGGGCCAGCGGGGTCATCCCCGATGGCTGGCCGGCGTCGGCGTGGTCGATGCGGCCCAGGGCGAGGAATCGCTCGCGGTCGCCCACCAGGTCGGCCAGGCGACCGAGCATGGCGTCGATCTCGTCACGGCCGTAGGTCTCGTTGCCGGCGGGGACCGGGGTGTGCGTGGTGAACACGAGGTCGTCTCGCACCGACGCCCACGCCTCGTCGAAGCTGCGCCCCGCCTCCATCCGCTCCGCCACCAGGCAGAACGCCGCCAGCGCGGGATGGCCCTCGTTGAGGTGGTAGACGGACGGGTGGATGCCGAGCGCTCGCAGCGCTCGCACCGCACCCACGCCCAGCATCCCGTACTGGGCCAGGCGGATGGCCCGGTTCCCCTCGTAGAGCCGGGAGGTGACCCACCGGCCCACGGGTCCGTTCTCGGCCACGTCGCTGTCGAGCAGGTACAGCGGCACCCGGCCCACGTCGACGCGCCAGATCTCTGCGGCCACGTCCTCGCCGTCGAGCGGGACGTGCACCGTCAGCGGCGTGCCGTCGTCGCCGGTGACGCGCACGGCGGGCAGGCGATCGGGATCGGTGTCGATCCAGTACTCGTGCTGGAGCCCGGCGGTGTCGATGCGCTGGTGGAAGTAGCCGGTGCGGTAGAGCAGCCCCACGCCCACGGTGGGGTGGGCCAGGTCCGAGGCCGACTTCAAGATGTCGCCCGCCAGCACCCCGAGGCCGCCGGAGTACACCGGCAGCGAGTGGTGTACGGCGAACTCCGCGCACAAGAACGCGGCCGGTGACCGGGGGGTGCAGGCGAAGGCCCCGCTCGGTCGGGCCTTCTCGGCTCGCAGGTCGGCGGCGAGGCGCTCCACCTCCTGCACCACGTCGCGGCGTTCTGCCGCTCGCCGCAGGGTGGCCGTGGGCACCTCCTGGAGGAGGCGCACCGGGTTGGCGCCGCAGCGGGCCCACCGGTCCGGGTCGATCGCGGCGAACGCCTCGGCCCCGCCGGGCACCCACGACCAGCGGTAGTTGTAGGCCACCGGGGCGAGGGGCGCGAGGGCGGCGGGCAGTCGTTCGGCCAGTGCCGCTTCGGCAGCGCGACGGTCCTCCTCGCCAGCGTGGAGGTCTGCGGGAGCGTTCATGGCGACTCCGGGGTCAGGGCCCGACGATCACGGCGAGCGCACCCAGCTCGTCCTCGGTGCCGATGGCGATGAGGACCTGCTTCGGTTCGAGCAACGTGTCGGGCGAGGGGTTGGTGAGGAAGCTGCCGTCGGCCCGACGCAGGGCGAGCACCAGCGCACCGGTGCGGTCTCGGATGTGGGCGTCGCGCAGCGTCTGGTCCGCGATCGAGGAGCCCTCGGTGACGGGGAGCTCCTCGAGCCGGAAGGCGAGGTTGCGCTCGCGGGTCATCACGTCGACGAACTCGGCCACGTGGGGCCGCAGCACGAAGGCGGCCATGCGAGCACCGCCGATGTTCTGCGGGTTGACCACCCGGTCGGCGCCGGCCCGCAGGAGCTTGTCCTCGCTGTCGACGCTGCGCACCCGTGCCACCACGAAGAGGTCCGGGCGCAGGGCCCGGGCGCTAAGGGTGATGAACGAGTTCGACGCGTCCTGGTCGACCGCCGCCACCAGCGACGCCGCCCGCTCGATGCCAGCGGCGCCGAGCACCTGGTCCTCGGTGGCGTCGCCGTGCACGGTGGGGTGGGGGCAGTCGGCCAGGCGTTCCTCGTCGGCGTCGATCACCACCAGCGGCTTGCCGGCGTCGGCCACCTCGGCGGCGATGGCCCGGCCCACCCGTCCCCACCCGCAGATGATGGTGTGGTCCTTCATCGAGGTGATGGTGCGGACCATGCGGCGTCTCCCCAGGAGGTCGAGCAGGCGACCCTCGAGGAGGGTCTCGATGAGCACGCTGAACGCGTAGAGCGTGGCACCGACCCCGAGCAGGATCAGCGCCATGGTGAAGGACTTGCCGACGGTGGAGAGCGGCCGGACCTCGCGGAACCCGACCGTGGCCACCGTGGTGACGGTCTGGTAGAGCGCGTCGACGAACCCGAACCCGAGCACGAGGTAGCCCACGGTGCCCACCACCAGCACCGTGGCCAGCAGCGCCAGTGCCCCGCCCAGTCGACGCCAGTGGCTCACGTTGGCTGACGGTACCCTCGTGGCCATGCCGAGCGCCGGTTCGCCCCCCTTCACACCCGACGTGGTCGCTGCGGTCACCGCTCACATGAACTCCGACCACCCCGAGGACAACGTGCTCATCGTGCGGTCCCTCGGCGGGATCCCCGGCGCCACCTCCGCCACGCTGGTCGACATCGACGCCGCCGGCGCCCGGTTCGAGGTCGGGCTCGGCGATGGCGGCACCGCCGAGGCCACCGTGGCCTGGGCCGGCCCCGTCACCGAGCGCGCCGCCATCCGCCACGAGGTGGTGCGGATGTACCACGAGGCCTGCGCGGCCCTCGGCGTGGAGCCCCGGGCCGCCGAGGAGCACTGAGTGCCCAAGGTCGAGGGCGGCTCGCTCGCGGCCCACCGCGAGCTGACGCTGGGCCGGATCTACGACTCGCTGCGCGCCCTGCTCTACGAGCGCGGCTACGACGCCCTCACCCTGGCCGACGTGGCCGAGGCCAGCGGCCTCGCCCGCACGGCCATGTACAACTACTTCGCCGACAAGGAGGCACTGCTCGTGGGGTACGCCACCCACGAGACCGATGCCTTCGTCGGCCGCCTCGACGCCGAGCTGCGCGTGCTCGACAACCCCGTCGACCAGCTGCGCGCCTACCTCCGCCTCCAGCTCGAGTACTTCTCGGGGAACCACCTGCCGCCCGGCCCCACCCTGCGGCTCCTGCTCCCCGAGGCGGCGGCCGACGCGGTGCTGGCCCACGTGGGCGTGCTCGAGGAGCGCCTGCACCACATCCTGCGGGTGGGTCGGGACCGCCGGTACCTCCAGGCCGAGGACCTCGACGCCACCGTCGCCATGATCTCGGCGGTGGTGAGCCGGGCCAGCGCGGAAGGCCTCGACGAGGCGTCGCGCCCGGGGGCGGTGGCCGCCACCGAGGCGTTCGTGCTGCGGGCCGTCGGCGCCCGCTTCGGCGCCGACGGCCGACCGCGGCGGCTCACCCGCCGCTGAGCTCTGGGTAGCGATCGGGCTGGTGCTGAGCCAGCCAGACCTCTACCCAGAACCGGGCGAGACCGGGTGGTCAGGCCCCGGTGGCGCGGCGGCGGCCGGCCAGCACCAGGGCGGAGCCGGCGACCAGCGAGAGCAACCCGGCCACGGCGAGCGGCCCGGTGTCGGCGCCGGTCCGGGCCAGGACCCCGCCCGAGCCCGAGCCCGAGCCCGAGCCCGAGCCGAGCGACGAGCC
>CAZIVZ010000342.1:0-4110 GCA_964542495.1 uncultured Aquihabitans sp. | reverse complement strand
TGCCCTTGCCCAGCACGAGCAGGTCGGGCCGGGTGCCGCACTGCTCGGTGGCGAACAGCGTGCCGGTGCGGCCGAACCCGGTGGCCACCTCGTCGTGGATCACCAGCACGTCGTGGTCGGCGGCGGCGCGGGCCACCGCGGCCACCGCGTCGGCTGGCACCAGGGCCATGCCGGCGGCGCCCTGCACGAGCGGTTCGAGGACCACGGCGGCCAGCTCGTGGGCGTGGCGGGCGATGGTGTCCACGGCGGCGCCGACCGCGCCGGGTTCGCCGAGCGAGGGCGTGCGCACCACCGGGAACCGCAGCGGGTCGTACACGTCGGTGCCGAACCCGCCGTCGCCCACCGAGAGCGATCCGATCGTGTCGCCGTGGTAGGCGCCTCCGAACGCGAGGTAGCGGGTGCGGCCGGTGACGCCCTGGTTGGTCCAGAACTGGAACGCGATCTTGAGGGCCTGCTCCACAGCCGCGGCCCCGTCGGAGGCGAACAGGAACCGGGGTCCGTCCACCGGCACCCGCGGGGCGAGTGCCTCGGCCAGCTCGATCACCACCCGGTTGCCGTTGCCGAGCAGGGTGCTGTGGGCCACCCGGTCGAGCTGGTCGCGCACGGCCTGGTCGAGCTCGGGCACGGCGTGGCCGAGGGTGGTGACCCACAGCGACGAGATGGCATCGAGGTAGCGGGTGCCCTCCACGTCGATCAGCTCGCGGCCCTCGGCGCGCTCCACGATCACGGGACGGTTGCTGGCGTAGCTGGCCATCTGGGTGAACCCGTGCCACACCACGGCAGCGTCGCGCTCGATCCAGTTGCTCGCGTCACCCACGGCGATCACCCATACGGGTGGTCAACCTAGGAGATCCTCGGCGGCCTGGCGCACCTGCCAGTCCCGGTCCGAGCGGGCCCGCTCCAGTGCGGTGTCGACCTCCGGGCCCTCGAACGGGGCCAGGGCCAGCACCGCCCGGCGCCGCACCGTGGCCTTGTCGGTGGTGGCGGCCAGGATGGCCGCCAACCCGGCAGGATCGCCGAGCGAGCCCAGCGCGGCCACCGCCGCCTCGCGGACCAGGGCGTCGTCGGCCCGGTGGGCCAGCTCGGCCAGCCGGTCCACCGCCCCGGGCTCGGGCACGGTGCGCTCGCCGCACGCCCACGCCGCGGTCTCCACCACGGTGGCGTCGGCGTCGTCGAGCAGGCCGACGATGGCGACGGTGCCCGCCGGGCCCTCGCCGGCGAGCTCGGCCACCACCTCGGCGGCCCGGCGGCGCACCGCGGGATCGAGGTCCGCCACCGCCCCGGCCAGCTCCTCCGGCGTGAGGGCACCGAGGCGCGCCAGGGCGCCGAGCGCGGTGGCGCGCACGCCGGCGTCGGGGTCCTGGAGCAGGCGCCGGGCGACGGCGTGGTCCCCGCGGTGGCCGGCCACCGCCGCGGCCCGGCGCCGCTGGGCGGTGGGCGTGTCGGCGCTGGCGGCCGGCGGCTCGGGATCGACGACCATGCCCGGTGGATCGTACGTGGCAGGCTGTCGGCTCCCGTGAACGACACCGACCTCTCCGTGCGCCGCACACCGTCGCCCCGGCTGCCCACCTCCCGGCTGTGGTGGTTCACCGGGCCGGTTCTGCTGGTGCTGCTCGCCATCGTGCTCACGGTGGCCGTCCGTCCCGCGCCGTACCTGGCCCTGCTGCCCGGCCAGGCCCGCGCCGTGGAGCCCCTGATCACCGTGACCCCCACAGACGGTGGCCCCGTCCCCCGCGAGGAGGCAGCCGACGACGGCCTGCTCTTCCTCACCGTCACCGTGCGGCGACCCTCGGGCATCGAGGCGGTGTGGCGCCTCACCAACGACACGGACCAGGTCGTCCCGGAGAAGACGGTCACGGGCGGTCAGTCCCGGGAGGAGAACACCCGCTTCAACCTCCAGCTCATGACCGACTCCAAGGACAAGGCCACCAAGGTCGCCCTGGAGCGCGCCGGCTACGAGGTGGAGGTCGACCCCACCGGGGCGGTCGTGATCGATCTCGATCCCACCTACCCGGTGGCCGACGCCGTCCATCCCGGCGACACGATCGTGGCGGCCGACGGCAAGCCGGTGCGGACCTCGGCCGACCTCCGCGACGCCATCGCCGCGCACCGCCCCGGCGACGTGATCGAGCTGCGCCTGGAGCCCTTCGGCGGTGCGCCGGCCCGCACCGAGTCGGTGGAGCTGCGTGAGAACCCCGACACCGCCGGGGCCGCCCAGCTCGGCGTGTCGCTCGAGGACCGGCCCCGCTACACCTTCCCCATCCAGGTGGAGATCGACTCGGGCAAGGTGGGCGGGCCCTCCGCCGGGCTGGCGTTCACGCTGGCGATCCTCGACCGGATCACCGCCGGGGACCTCACCGGGCCGACCCCCGTGGCGGTCACCGGCACCATCGAGCTCGACGGATCCGTGGGCCCGGTGGGTGGCGTGCTCCAGAAGACCGAGGCTGCGGTGCGGGCCGGCGCCACGCTCCTCATGGTCCCCGACGACGAGTACGACACCGCGGTGGAGATCGCCCGAGGTCGCCTCGAGGTGCGCAAGGTCTCGTCCCTCGACGAGGCGCTGGCCGCGCTCGAGGACCACGGCGGCGACCCGCTCCCGGCCAGCTCCGACTCGCCCGACTGATCGAGGCTCCCCGAATCCTGGGGTCGCCAGCCGTACCATCGAGGGGATGTCTGTCGACCCCTCCGAACGCCCTGCGCCCGACGCCGACCTCGTCGCCGGCCACTCCTTCACCCGGAGCCGGAAAGGGTACGACGCCGACGAGGTGCGGGCCTTCCTGGTGTCGCTGGCCTCGGAGATCCGGGACGCCCAGCGCCGCTACGAGGACCTCGAGCGCCGCGCCGTCGAGCTGGAGCGGCGCTCCACCGCCACCGAGGACCTCGACGAGGCGGCCGTCACCCGCCTGCTCGGCGAGGAGGCGGCGCGGGTCCTCGACGCGGCGCGTCAGGCCAGTGCCGACATCCGCACGCGGGCCGAGGAGGAGTCGGCAGCCCTCCAGGAACGGGCCCAGGCCGGGGCCACGGCCTCGCGCGAGGCGGCCGACGCCTACAGCGACCAGGTGCGCGAGTCCGCCGATGCCTACGCCACCGAGGTCCGCCAGTCGGCCGACGGCTACGCCACCGACACCCGCGCCTCGGCCGACGCCGAGGTGGCCGAGCGCTGGGCCACCACCGACGCCGAGGTGGCCGACCTGCACGCCGCAGCCGAGACGGTGCTGGCCGATCGCACCGCCGAGGCCGACGTGGCCGCCACGGGGATCCGCGCCGACGCCGACGAGTACGACCGTCGCGTGCGCGAGGAGGCAGACCGCTACGCCGCCGATGTCCGCGCTGCCGCCGAGGCGGCGCGCACGGCGGCTGAGTCCGATGTGGAGACCGTGCTGGCCGGGGCCCGCGAGGAGGGTCGGGCCATGGTGGCCGAGGCGCGCGAGTACCGGGAACGGGTGCTCGCCGACCTCGCCGACCGCCGCCGCGCCGCGCGGTCCCACATCGAACACCTTGCGTCCACGCGCGACGCGCTCGCCGTCGCCCTCACCGACGTGGTCGGGCGGGTGGAGGCGGCACACCGTTCCCTCGACGCTCCCGCGCTCGACGTCGGTGACGTGGCCGACGTGGCCGCCGACCGCCGCGCCCTGGCCGACGCCCCGCCCCCCGCCACGTCGGTGGCCGTGGGCGAGCTCGACTCGGAGCCGGAGCCGGAGCCGGAGCCGATCGAGCCGGAACCCGACGACGAGGCCGAGGCCGAGGCCGAGCCCGAGGCTGAGTCCGAGCCCGAGGCTGAGTCCGAGCCCGAGGCCGAGTCCGAGGCTGCCGTCGAGTCGGAGCCCGAGCCAGACGTCCCCGAGGTCGACGACCTGTTCGCCCGGATCCGCCACGAGACCGAAGAGGCAGTCGTCGAGGAGGAGCCGGTCGACGACGCCTCGGCCGCCGAGACGGACGAGGCCGACTCCGAGGTCGAGTCCGACGTCGATCCCGACACGGATCTGCTCGACCGGCGCGACGCGGCCACCGACGCCATCGAGCGCCAGCTCGCCCGGCGCCTCAAGCGTGTGCTGTCCGACGAGCAGAACGAGGTGCTCGACCTGCTGCGCCGCACCCGCGGCAACCCCG
>CAZIVZ010000341.1:0-4121 GCA_964542495.1 uncultured Aquihabitans sp. | reverse complement strand
CCGAGCTCAAGGAGCACCTCTCGATCATCCTGGAGGCCGCCCGCAAGCGGGGCCAGGCGGCCGACCACCTGCTGTTCGCCGGGCCGCCGGGGCTCGGCAAGACCACCCTGGCGGGCATCGTGGCCGCCGAGATGGAGACGGGCCTGCACGTCACGTCGGGACCGGCCCTCGAGCGCGGCGGAGACCTCGCCTCGATCCTGTCCCAGCTGAGCGAGGGCGACGTCCTCTTCATCGACGAGATCCACCGCCTGTCTCGCGCCGTCGAGGAGGTGCTCTACCCCGCCATCGAGGACTTCCAGCTCGACATCGTCCTCGGCAAGGGCCCGGCGGCCCGCTCGATCCGCATGGACGTCCCTCGCTTCACGCTCGTGGGCGCCACCACCCGCACCGGCCTCATCACCGGGCCGCTGCGGGACCGCTTCGGGCTGGTCGCCCGGCTCGACTACTACGAGCCGGCCGACCTCGAGTCCATCGTGGTGCGGGCCGCCGGCATCCTCGGCGTGACCGTCGACGGGCCGGGTGCCGCCGAGATCGCCCGCCGGGCGCGGGGAACGCCACGCATCGCCAACCGACTCCTGCGCCGGGTCCGCGACTTCGCCGAGGTGCGCGGTCACGGCACGGTCGATGCCGCGGCGGCGCACGCCGGGCTGGCGGTGTTCGGGGTCGACGAGCGCGGCCTCGACAAGGTCGACCGCGCGCTCCTGTCGGCGCTCTGCGAGCGCTTCGCAGGCGGTCCGGTCGGGTTGTCCACCCTGGCGATCAGCGTGTCGGAGCCCACCGAGACCGTCGAGGACGTCTACGAGCCCTTCCTCATCCGAGAGGGCCTGCTCATGCGCACGCCCCGAGGCCGCGTGGCCACCCCGGCGGCCTGGGAGCACCTCGGCAAGCGGGCGCCCGAGCGGGCCGACGACGCCGCCCCACCCGGCCTCTTCGGCTGACGGTGTGCAGACGGGCGGTAGCCTGCTGCGGTCCCCAGCGACATGGCCCACCCCGGGAGCGACGAGGCGTGCACATCGACTTCAACAGCTCGCCCGGCCCAAGCCTGGGCATCGAGGTGGAGCTGGAGCTGGTCGACGTCGCCACCGGGGAGCTGGCGTCGGCCGCCACCGACATCCTCGACGAGCTGGGCGAGGGCCACCTCGGTGGGGAGCACCCGAGGGCCAAGCACGAGCTGTTCGAGTGCACGATCGAGATCATCACCGGCGTCTGCCACGACGTCGGCGAAGCCCGGGCCGACCTCGAGGGCACCCTGGCCGAGGTGCAGGCGGCGGCCGAGGCCCGCGGCCTGGCCCTGCTGTGCTCGGGCACCCACCCGTTCTCGGTGTGGACCGACCAGCAGGTCAGCCCGAACCCCCGCTACGCCCGGCTGGTCGACGAGATGCAGTGGATGGCGCGGCGGTTGCAGATCTTCGGCGTCCACGTGCACGTGGGGGTTCGCTCGCCCGAGAAGGTCGTGGCCATCGCCGGCGCCCTCGCCGGCTACATCCCCCACTTCCTGGCGCTCAGCGGCTCCAGCCCCTACTGGGAGGGTCGCGACACGGGCCTGGCGTCGAGCCGCTCCAAGGTGTTCGAGGGCCTGCCCACCGCCGGCTTGCCGGCGCCGCTCGAGAACTGGGCCGACTTCGAGCAGTTCATGGAGACCCTGGTGTCGTCGCAGGCCATCTCCAGCGTGCGCGAGGTGTGGTGGGACATCCGCCCACACCCCGACTTCGGCACGGTCGAGCTGCGGATGTGCGACGGCATCCCCACCCTCTCGGAGGTGGCGTCGGTGGCGGCGTTGGCCCAGTCGCTGGTGGCCCACCTCGACGCCCTCGACGACCGTGGCTTCACCTTGCCGCGCCACCGCGACTGGATCCTCCGGCAGAACAAGTGGCGGGCGGGCCGCCACGGCCTCGAGACCGATCTCATCGTCGACGATCACGGGCGCCAGGAGCCGATGCGCCGGGCCATCGCCGACCTGGTCGACGAGGTGGGCCCCACCGCCGTCCGCCTGGGCTGCGCCGACGAGCTGGCCCACGTCGCCAAGATCGTCGAGGTGGGGCCGAGCTACGCCCGCCAGCGACGCGTGGCCGCCGAGTCGTGCGACCACGACGACCACGACGACCGCGACCACAGCCACGAGCACCGCGACCTCAAGCCGGTGGTAGACGCCCTCGTCCGTGAGCTGGCCACCGACGAGCTCGGCGCATGAGCCTCGTCCCGCGCCCAAGCGCCACCACCACATCGCCGCACCACCCGCGCCTGGCCCAGGTGGTGGCCGCCCTCGAGGGTGAGCTGATCGCCCTGCGGCGAGACCTCCACGCCCACCCCGAGCCCTCGTGGGAGGAGCACCGCACCACCCGCGTGCTCCAGCAGCGGCTGCTCGAAGCGGGACTCGACGCGCGCGTGGGCCCCACGGGCACCGGGGTGGTGTGCGACGTCGGCTCCGGTGGTCCCGTGGTGGCCATCCGAGGCGACATCGACGCACTCCGCCTGCCGGATGCGAAGGACGTGCCCTACCGCTCCACCGTCGACGGCCTCTGCCACGCATGCGGGCACGATCTGCACGCGGTCGCCACCCTCGGCGCGGGGCTGGCGCTGGCCGCCCTCGCCCGCGACGAGGGGCTGGGAGGCACGGTTCGGCTGATCCTCCAGCCGGCCGAGGAGGCGGTGCCCGGGGGCGCGGCCGCGCTGGTGGAGGCCGGTGTGCTCGAGGGTGTGCAGGCCGTCTTCGGCCTGCACGCCGACCCGTCCCTGCCGGTCGGGACCATCGGCGTGAGCGCCGGTCCCATCACCTCCGCCGCCGACCAGCTCGACATCTGGCTGAAGGGCCCGGGCGGTCACACGGGCCGCCCTCACCAGAGCGCCGACCTCGTGCACATCGCCGCGAGGGTGGTGGTCGACCTGCCCATGGGGCTCGGTCGGCTGTCGGACCCGCGAGACGGCCTCAACGTCACGTTCGGGGCCATCGAGGCGGGCCACGCCCCCAACGTGATCCCCACCCACGCCCACATCCAGGGCTCGCTGCGGGCGTCGGGCCGAGGCGCGTGGGAGACGGCGTCGCAGCACCTGCCGGGCCTGCTCGCCGCCATCGTCGATCCGCTCGGGGCCACCTGGGAGCTCGAACACCGCCGGGGAGCGCCGCCCATCCTCAACGACCCGTGGGCGGTCACCGTGGTGGAGCGCGTGGGCGCCACCGTGCTCGGTCCCGAGGGGGTCGGGCCCACCGTCCAGAGCGCGGGTGGCGAGGACTTCTCGTGGTACGGCGAGGTGGCCCCGCTCGGGTACTTCCGCCTGGGGGTGCACCGGGCGGGGACCGACCGCGTGGACCTGCACGCCGACACCTTCGACATCGACGAGTCGGCCGTCGGGCTCGGGGCTCGGCTGCTCGCCGCGGTGGCCGTCGAGGCGCTCACCGACCTGGCGCCGCACCCACCGGCCTGAGAGACGCCGACACCGACACCGTGGACGCTGCCGAGCTCGACTACGCGCTGCCGACCTCGGCGATCGCCCAGGTGCCCGTGGAGCCGCGCGACGCCGCCCGGCTCCTGGTGGACCACGGCCCGGACCAGCCCGTGGAGCACCGCACGGTGGCCGACCTCGCCGAGCTGCTCCAGCCGGGCGACCTGCTGGTGGTCAACGACACGCAGGTGATCCCGGCGCGGCTCCACCTGCGCAAGGAGACCGGTGGCCTGGTGGAGGTGCTCCTGCTCGAGCGCCGGCCCGATGGAGCGTGGGAGGCGCTGGTGCGCCCGAGCCGCCGGGTCGCGGTGGGCGCCCGGCTCGGCGCCCCCGACACGATCGGCGGGGAGCGGCTCACCGTCGAGGTCGGCCCGGTCATCGGCGACGACGGACGGCGGCTGGTCACCCTCGACCACGGCGGCACCGACGACCTCGAGGTGCTGGCCCGCCGGGGCGAGGTGCCCCTCCCGCCCTACATCCACGCCCCGCTGACCGACCCGGAGCGGTACCAGACCGTGTTCGCCCGCCGCCCGGGGTCGGTGGCCGCGCCCACGGCCGGGCTCCACCTCACCGACGACCTGCTGGCGCGCTGTCGGGCGCGGGGCGTCGAGGTGGCCCGCATCGAGCTGGTGGTGGGCCTGGGCACCTTTCGGCCCATCACCGCCGAGCGGGTGGAGGAC
>CAZIVZ010000340.1:0-4154 GCA_964542495.1 uncultured Aquihabitans sp. | reverse complement strand
CCTACGGCGGCACGCCGGGATGGCCCACCGCCCCGCCCCCGGCGGTGGGCGGCCGCGGCTCCGGTTGTGCGAAGGCCATCGCGATCGTGGTGGTGATCGGCGTCCTCGTGGGGATCGTCGGGGTCCTGGCGCTGGTCTTCCTCGGACGATCGGTCAAGACCGGCGTCGCCGATCCGTCCGACTACGAGCTCACCGGCCCCGAGTGCTCGATCAACGACGTCCTCGGCCCCCAGGCCTCGGGACGCATCACCAACACCTCGGGCGACGAGCAGGCGTTCGAGGTGGTCGTGCGGTTCCGCTCGCGCACCGACGGCACGTTCATCTCCGAGAACCTCGACGTGGTGTCGGCGCTCGACGACGGCGAGTCGTCCGAGTGGAAGGTCACCACCCTCAAGGATCCACCGGCCGACGGCCAGCTCGACTGCGAGGTCACCGAGGTGCGCTACTCGCGCTTCGGCGGCTGACCGGACCGTCGGCTACGACGCGTCGGCTGCTTCGTGGCCCAGGGCGCCGTCGAGGTCAGACCAATCCTCGGGGTTGTCCTCGGTGAACCAGGCCACGATCTCGCCGTCGACCCCGTCGACCAGCACGAGCCCTCGGCGCGTGGGCGGGTTCTCGGCGGAGTAGAGCAGGATCCGCCACGTGGGGCGGCTGCGCAGGCCGCGCCAGCCCAGTTGGGCCGACGCGTGCCCCACCGGGAACCCGACCCGTTCGGTGGCGGCCACCAGCGCGTCGCGCTCGTCGACGTCGAGGTTCCAGCCCGCCACCAGGTGGTAGGCGCCGATCAGGACCATGGCGATGCCGGCCGCGAGGTAGCCGTCGTTGACCAGCACCGCCTCGCCACCGCTCAGCCCCCACGCGAGCAGGCAGCCCACCCCGATCAGCAGGTAGAGGTACCCCGGTACGCGCCGGCGGTTGTTGTTCGGGAAGACGTAGGGGCCGACGAACTCGGAGATGTCGAGGTCGTCGGGCAGAACGTCGCGCACATCGGCGTCGTCGACGGGGAGGCCTGCCGGGTCGGGCACCACCTCCGGCTCCACATCGTCGTCGACCACGGGATGGACCGTAGCGGTGGCCGCCAGGCGCCCGGAAACCCGTCAGGTGAACGAGCCGGTGATGGTCGTGGTGCTCCCCGCCGCCACCACCGCGCTCTGGCACGGCGGGGTGGTCTTGCCGGCGACGGCGCCGAAGCACACCTGGTAGGTGCGTGGCGGCAGGTCGGTGAACACGCCCCAGTCGTCGGCCACCACGCCGTCGATCGAGATGGTGGAGCCGAGCGCCGGGCTGGTGAGGACCTTCAGGAACCCGCGCGTGGCGAACGTCCCGACGACGGTCGTGGTGGCGCCGGCCGACACCGACACCGTCTGGCACGGCGGCTCGGTGTAGCCCTGCACGGCGGCGAAGCACACCGAGTGCGAGCCGGGGGCCAGCTCGAGCCAGTCCAGGCCCCAGGTGTCGGCGATGGCCCCGTCGACGCTGATCTGCGACGGCAGCGCGGGCGAGGTGGTGACCCGGAGCAGGCCGGTGCCTTCCGACGCGGGGGCCGACGAGGGCGTGAAGGTGCCGGTGACCGCGGTGGTGGTGCCGGCGGTGACCGACACGGTCTGGCAGGTCGGGGGCGTATAGCCGGCCACGGCGCCGAAGCAGACCTCGTGGGCCCCCACGGGCAGGTCGGTGTAGATGCCCCAGTTGTCCCGCGGGACCCCGTCGACCCGGATCTGCGATGCCACCGCGGGCGAGGTCGTGACCTGGAGGTAGCCACGGGGCACGAAGGTGCCGGTGACCACCGTGGTGGCGCCGGCGGAGAGCTCGACCACCTGGCACGCGGGCGCCGTGTAGCCGGCGACGGCGCCGAAGCACACCTGGTGGGCGCCGGGCGACTGCTTCACCCACTCCAGGCCCCACGTGTCGGCGATCGCCCCGTCGACGGTGATCTGCGAGGGCACCGCCGGCGAGCTCACCACCCTCAGCATCGCCGGGGACAAGCCCGCCGAGAGCCCCGACACCCCGACCGGGACCAGCGAGCTGTCCGTCCCCCCGGTGCCCAGCTGGCCGAAGCCGTTGCTCCCCCAGCAGCGGGCGGCACCCAGCGCCGTCGCCGCGCACGAGTGGTAGTCGCCGGTGGCCACCGCCCGCGCTCCCGCCCCGAGGCCCACCGCGGTGACCGGCGTCAGCGCGTTGTCGGTGGAGCCGTTGCCGAGCTGGCCCTCGCCGTTGTAGCCCCAGCACCGGACCCCGCCGCTGGTCGCCGCGCAGCTGTGGTCCAGGCCGGCCGAGATGCGGGTGACGCCCGAGGACAGCCCCACCACGCCCTCGGGGACCAGGCTCGTGAACGTCGTCCCGGTGCCCAGCTCACCGAAGCCGTTGTACCCCCAGCACCGGGCGGCACCGGCCACGGTCACCGCGCAGGTGTGGGAGTTGCCGGCGTCGATCTCCTTGACGCCCGACCCGAGCCCGTACACGGCCACGGGGCCGAGCGAGTACGAGTAGTCGCTGCCGTCGCCGAGCTCGCCGTCGCCGTTCGCCCCCCAGCACCGCGCCGCACCGGCGGCGTCGACCGAGCAGGTGTGGCCGAGCATGCCCGACCCGGCCGAGATCTTGACCATCCCGGAGGTGAGGCCGCTCACCTGGACCGGCGTCGAGGAGTTGTCGGTGCTGCCGTTGCCCAGCTGACCGGTGTCGTTGCGCCCCCAGCAGCGGGCGGCGCCGGCGGCGTCGATGGCGCAGCTGTACCCGAAGCCGGTGGCCACCGCCACGGCGCCCGATGTCAGGCCGGTCACCGGAACCGGCACCAGCGAGGGGGTCGTGGTGCCGTTCCCGAGCTGGCCCCAGTCGTTCGCGCCCCAGCACCGCACGGCGCCCGTGGAGGTGAGGGCGCAGCTGTGGGACATGCCGGCGGCCACGGCGGTGACCCCCGATCCGAGGCCGGTCACCGTGACCGGTACGGCGGAGTCGACCGCGGTGCCGTTGCCCAGTCGACCGTCGCCGTTGTAGCCCCAGCACGTGGCCGCTCCCGACTCGGTGACCGCGCACGAGTGGATGGGGCCCACCGCGATCGCCTTGACCGCGGCCGGCGTGGCCGCCGGAGCTCCATCGGGCCGAGCCGCCGCGGTGGTGGTGGGCAGTACCACCAGGGCGGCGATGGCCACGCCTCTGACCAGGCTCCACATGCGCATTGCTCCCGATGCCGACGGACTGCTCTCCATCGGCACGCGGCCGCTCCCTCCTGAGGGGTTTCCCGCTCCGGCGGCGCTCAGCCCTCGTGGCGCGGCCAGGCGTCGTGGAGCTTGCGCCAGGTGACCGCGAGCGGCTCGGGGAGCACCCTGGTCTCGGCCACGGCGGTCATGAAGTTGGTGTCGCCGGACCAGCGCGGCAAGCAGTGCACGTGGAGGTGGTCGGGCACGCCCGCCCCGGCACCCGCGCCGAGGTTGACGCCCACGTTCACGCCGTCGGGCGCGTAGGCCGCACGGATGGCGGCCACCGCATCGTGGACGGTGGCCCACAGCTCGGCGGCCTCGACGGCGGTGAGGTCGGCGAGGTCGGGCACGGCGCGCCGGGGCAGCACCATCAGGTGCCCGGAGCCGTAGGGGTAGGCGTTGAGCACGGCGAAGCAGGTGGGGCCGCGGTGCAGCACGAACGACTCGGCATCGGGCAGATCGCTGTGCAGGATGCGCTCGAACACGGAGCGGCCGGCGCCATCGGGGCGCACCTCGGCGTCGTCGGCGGTGACGCGCGCGATGTAGGTGGACCGCCAGCCCGCCCAGAGCCGGGCCAGGGTGGGCGACGGTCCGCCGCCGGCTTCGGCTGCGGTGGTCACCGCGACTGGTGCACCTGGTCGTCCACCTCGTCGACCACCCGTTGGGCGAACTCGTCGAGGGACACACCACGCTCCACCTCGCCACCGCGGGGGTTGACCCCCACCGTGCGGGAGGCGACGTCGTCGTCGCCCACCACCAGCACGTAGGGGATCTTCTCCCCCTTCGCCTTGCGGATCCGGTTGCCGAGCTTCTCCGCGGCGTCGACCACGTCGACGCGAAGCCCGAGCAGGGCCAGCTCCTCGGCCACCTCGAAGGCGTAGCGGGTGTGGTCGTCTCGCACGCCGAGCACGCGCACCTGCACCGGCGCCAGCCACGTGGGGAACGCGCCGGCGTAGT
>CAZIVZ010000339.1:0-4168 GCA_964542495.1 uncultured Aquihabitans sp. | reverse complement strand
GGGCGGCGGTGGGGGCGCCGCGCCCGAGGCCGTTCCGGAGCCGGAGCCGGAGCCGGAGCCGGAGGTAGCGCCGGCCCGGATCGCCACGGTCAGCGGCGGGGGGCGGCGAGGCCACGCCACGGCGATCCTGTCGCCGATCCTGCGCCAGCTGGCCGACACGCTCCACGTCGACCCGACGTCGGTCGCGGGGACCGGCCCGGGCGGCCGGCTGACCCGGGCCGACCTGGAGGGCGCGGCGAGCGCGGCCCCCCGGGGCACCGCTCGGACGGGTGGCGCACCGGGCGCGTCGCCGTTCGCCCGGCGCCAGGCCGCCGAGCGCGGCGTGGACCTGTCGTCGGTGGCCGGTTCCGGCCCCGGTGGCGCCGTCCGAGCCCGTGACCTGCCCGAACGCGAGCCCGGACACGTTGGCGCAGAATCTGCGCAGAATCTGCGCCAAGCACCCGAGCCGGCGGTGGGCGACCGGGCCAGGGACCGCAGCGCCGCCATGCGCCAGGCCATCGCCCGGCTCATGACCACCGCCAACCAGGAGATCCCGCACTACCACGTGCTCTCCACGCTCGACGTCCACGACGCGACGTCGTGGCTCGATCGCTACAACGCCGCCCACCCGCCCGGCGAGCGCATCCTCCCGGCGGCCGTCCTCCTGCGGGCGACCGCCGTGGCCGCCGCCCAGGTCCCCGAGCTCAACGGCTGGTGGCAGGACGACGCCTTCGTGCCCGCCAGCTCGGTCGACCTCGGCGTGGCGGTCTCGATGCGGGGCGGCGGCGTGGTGACCCCGACCATCGCCGGCGCCGACTCGCTGTCGCTCGTCGACACCATGGCCGCCCTGCGCTCACTGGTGGCCCGTGCCCGGCGGGGCAACCTGCGCAGCGCGGATCTCGCCACCGCCTCGCTCACCGTCACCAACCTGGGGGAGCAGGGAGCCGAGGAGGTCATCGGCGTGATCCACCCGCCGCAGGTGGCCATCGTCGGGTTCGGCCGGCCGGTCGACCGGGTGCTCGCCGTCGACGACATGGTGGCCATCCGGCCCACGATCCGCGCGACCGTCTCCGGTGACCACCGCGCCACCGACGGCCACGCCGGCAGCCTCCTCCTCGCCGCCATCGCCAAGGCCCTCGAACACCCCGACGCCCTCTGAACAGGAGCACCATGCAGCCAGACGCCGCCCGCCAGGTGATCGCCACCGCCCTCGGTGAGATCGCCCCCGAGATCGACCTCGACGAGATCGATGGGGACGTGCCGTTCGCGGCCGAGGCCGACCTCGACTCCATGGACCTGCTGTCGCTGGCCGAGGCGCTCCACGAGCAGACCGGCGTCGACATCGGCGACGGCGACCTCCCCTCGCCCTGGACGCTGGACCAGCTCGTGGCCGAGCTCGCCCGCCGCGCGGCAGGCTGATCGCCATGCTGAAGAAGAAGCCAGCTCGCAAGGGCACCGTCGAGGTCACGTTCGTCCTGCCCGACTCCGTCGGGGCCCGCTCCGTCGCCGTGTGCGGCGACTTCAACGACTGGTCGCCCGACGCCCACCCCCTGAAGCACCGCAGGAACAAGGGCGTGTGGCGCGCCAAGGTGTCGGTCCCGGCCGGCGCCACGTACCGCTTCCGCTACCTGCTCGACGGCGAGCGGTGGGAGAACGACTGGCAGGCCGATGCCTACGAGCCCAACGGGCTCGGCGAGGACGACTCGATCGTCATCGTGTGATGGGGTGATCGCGGGAGCGGCCACTTGGGACGTTCGACCCTGGCGCCCCGAAGCGCCGGCGAGCACCGTGCACCCATGCGAACCCTGCTGATCGAATCGTCCCCGGGCGTGGGCGCCGACGCGGCGGCGGCGCTGTCCGGCGCCGGCCATCCGGTGCTGCGCTGCCACGAGGAGGGCCAGCCCACGTTCCCGTGTGGCGACCTGGCGGAGCCCGGCTCCTGCCCGCTGCACGGGCCGGGAGCGGTCGACGTCGTCTTGTCGGTGCGCCACCCCGACGACACCGAGCCCACCGCCGCCGAGGCCGGCGTCACCTGCGCCCTGCGGGCCGGCGTCCCGGTGGTGGTCCTGGGCGACCAGAGCGCCAACCCGTTCGCCGCGCTGACCGTCCCGGTCACCGACGACGACCCGGTGACCGCGGTCGTAGCCGCCCACCAGGCCGGCAAGGAGGTGCTGGCCGCCCCGCTGCGCGCCGAGGTGGCGCGGCTCCTCGCCGACACCGACACCGACACCGACGTCGGCGCCGACGCGGTCGCCGTGGACGTCGAGCGCGAGGGTGAGCACTACCGCATCGCGGTGGCCGTCCCGGCGGGCCTGCCGATCACGAACGAGTCGATCGCCACCCACGTGCACGCACGGTTCCGCGAGGCCGGCCTCGCCGCACAGACGATCGACGTGGCGGTCCGCACCCTCAGCTGAGGTCGACCCGCACCGCCGCCGCGCCGGCTCCCCGGCGGCGGTGTCGTCGTGCCCGGACCTCCTTGTGGAGCCGATCGGCGCCCAGGACCGCCGGCACCGCCAGCGCGGCCGTGGCCAACCCGGCCAGGGGTGGAGCGGCGTGGTCGAGCAGCCGGGCGAGCGGGGGGAAGAGCAGCACGGCGGCGAGCGTGGACAGCTCCACCCCCACGCCCCAGAGCAGCAGCCGGTTCGAGGTCCACCCGAGGCGCCCCGGCCACCGGGTGGCGCTGCGGCAGGCGAAGCCGTTGGCGGCCTGGCCGAGCACCACCGCGGCGAAGGCCGCGCCCGATGCCGCCAGCAGGGCGTGACCGGTCGGGAACGCCTGGCCCGGGCGCCAGCCGGCGGCCGCCAGGGCCACCACGAACGCCGTCATCTCCACGACGGCCTCGGTCGGGCCGAGGACGCCGAACACCCGGGTGAGCAACGTGCGGTCGATGAGGTGGCGTCGCTCGGGCGGTCGTTCCAGCACCCCTGCGCTGGGCGGTTCGTTGCCCAGGGCGAGGGCGGGGAGCAGGTCGGTGCCGATGTCGAGGAACAGGATCTGCAGCACCCCGAGGGCCAGGGGGAACCGGCCGCCCGACAAGGCCCACACCACGAACGGCGTGAGCTCGGCCACGTTGTCGGTCAGGTGGTAGGTGAGGAAGCGGTGGATGTTCGCGAACGTGGCCCGGCCCTGCTCCACCGCAGCCACGATCGTCGAGAAGTCGTCATCGAGCAGGACCAGGTCGGCGGCGGCCCGAGCCACGTCGGTGCCGCCCCGCCCCATGGCCACCCCGATGTCGGCGGCCTGGAGGGCCGGACCGTCGTTGACGCCGTCGCCGGTCATGGCCACCACGTGCCCGCGTGCCTGGAGGGCCCGTGCGATGCGCAGCTTGTCGGCCGGTGAGACCCGGCTGAGCACCACCCCGTCGTGGTCGACGAGGGCGCCCAGGACGGCGTCGTCGGCGGGCAGGTCGTGCCCCTCGAGCACGCGCTCCTCGCTCGACGCCAGCCCCACCTGGCGGGCGATGGCGAGCGCGGTGGCGGGGTGGTCGCCGGTCACCATGGCCAGGGAGATGCCGGCCCGGCGGGCGGCGGCGATCGACTCGCCCACCCCCGGTCGCGGAGGGTCGTGCAGGCCGATCAGGCCGAGCAGCTCGAGCTCGCGCTCCACCTCGTCGCCCGCCTCGTCGGCGCCGGGGACCCAGCCCGGTCGGCGGGCCACGGCGAGCACCCGCAGGCCGTCGTGGGCCAGGTCGGCCACCGCGGCCTCGGCCCGGGACCGCGCCTCGGGGTCGAGCCCGCGGCAGCGGGGGAGCACCGCGTCGGGCGCGCCCTTCACCACCAGTCCGGCACCGGTCAGCACCGACTCCCGGCGGCGCTGCGGGTCGAAGGCGAAGCGGCGCCGGACCTCGTCGACGGCGACCGGGTCCGGGCCCGAGCCGGTGAGCCGGCGGGCCAGCACGTCGATGGCGGCCTCCATCGGGTCACCCACCGGAGCCCAGCCGTCATCGTCGAGGTGGACCCGGCCCTGGCTGGCGGTGAGGGCGGCCACGGCCAGCTCCACGGCCGCGGCCACCGCGGCGTCGGTGCCGTCCGCCACGCCCTCGGGCTCGTAGCCCACCCCCACCACCGCGACGATGCCCGCTGGGGTCCACACGTCCGTGGCCGCCATCTGGTTCTGCGTGAGCGTGCCGGCCTTGTCCGTGCAGACGAAGGTCGTGGACCCGAGCGTCTCCACCGCTTCGAGCCGC
>CAZIVZ010000338.1:0-4181 GCA_964542495.1 uncultured Aquihabitans sp. | reverse complement strand
GGCAAGCCCGACGCCGTGCTCGCCCGCCTCGGCCTCGACGCCGCCGGCATCGCCGCCACCACCCGCGCCGCCCTCGACCACCCGTAGCCCCCGCTCCCCCGCCGCGTCCGACCCGCCGAACCTCGGATTCCCGTCGATAGTGGGCGCATAGCGCACCAAATCGACAGGAATCCCGCTCGCCTTCCCCTTCGAGACGACACGGCGCGGACAGCGCGCCGGCGACACCGGAGGTGACGACGTGAGCGATCACGGCCTCGTCAACCTGGCCCGACGACAGCACGGGGCCATCTCCCGCAGGCAGGCCCTTGCGGCCGGCCTGTCGAGCGACGCGATCAAGCGGCGGGTCCGATCCGGCGCGTGGACCCGGCTCCGCCAGGGTGTCTACGTGATCGGTGGCGCGCCCCCGACCTGGGAGCAGCGCGTGGTCGGGTGCTGCCTCGCGGGCGGCGACGACGTGGCTGCGAGCCACCGGACCGGGGCCCGGGTCTGGGGCGTGGTCCAGGCGGACGGCCGGACCGAGGTGGTGGTGGCCGGGAACCGCCGGGTTCGGCTCCCGGGTGTTCGGGTCCACCAGTCGGTCCTGCTCCCGGCGGTGGACCTCACCGTGCGCAACGGCATCCCGGTCACCTCGCTGGCCCGCACCTTGGCCGACGTGTCCCAGCACCAGGATCCGACCGTCGTCGGCCGCTGGATCGATGCCGCCATGCGCGTCCACCGGCTCGACCCGCTCGAGCTGCGCAGCTGCCTCGCCCGGCTCGCGGGTCCGGGCCGACGCGACACCAGGGCGCTGAGGGACGCGCTTGCCCCCCGGCTGCCCGGGTGGGACCCGGGCGACTCCGACCTCGAGGCGCGAGCTCTGCTGGCCCTCCACCGGGCCGGTCTCCCCGCTCCGGTCCAGCAGCACGTCGTGCGACGGTCCGACGGCCGGCTCGCCCGCATCGACCTGGCCTACCCGAAGGAGCGGATCGCCATCGAGCTCGACGGGTGGGAGCACCACGGTCGCCGCGACGCGTTCGACGCGGATCGGATCCGCCGCAACGAGCTCACCCTGCTGGGGTGGGAGGTGTACCAGTTCACCTGGACGACGGCCGACGCGCTGCTCGTGACCACGATCTCGGCGGCGCTCGACGCCGCCCACGGCCGCCTCGCCCGCTGATATTCCTGTCGATTCTGGGCGTCCTGCGCCCAGAATCGACAGGAAACCAGAGGGGGCTACTCGGTGTAGAAGGGGTTCTCGCCGGCGTCGTGGTCGGTGGCGTCGACCACCTCGGTGATCTCGGGGATGTGCTCGAGGATCGACTTCTGGATCCCCTCGCGCAACGTGAGCGCGCTGACCGCGCACCCCTGGCAGCCACCGCCCATGGTGACCACGGCCGTGGCTTCGACCACCTCGACCAGCCGGGCGAAGCCGCCGTGGGCGGCCAGGGCCGGGTTGATCGACTGTTCGAGGAGCTGGTTGATCCGCTCGGTGACCGTGCCCGAGAGCTCGACGTCGAACTGCGTGAGCGGGTCCGGGCGGTTGGGGTTGCGGATGACCAGGCCGCTCTGCCCGGCGGCCGACGGCACGTCGAGCGTGGCACCCCACAACGGGTCCACGCTGTCGACCGGGATCATGACGACCAGCTCGCCCTGCTGGTAGACGAGGTCGTCGGGTTCGGCCAGGGACCGTTCCTCGAAGGCGAGGTCGTAGGTGTACTCCACGCCCTTGACCCCGGTGACCTCGACGCGCAGGGCCAGCGACTCCGGGTCGTCCTCGCCGGCGAGGATGGCCAGCACCTGGGTGAGCGCCACGTCGGACACCCGCAACGGCACGGCCTTGGCCAGAGCATCGGACTCCTTGGCCTCCGTGGCGGCGGTGGCGGCGGGCTCGGTGGTGGTGGCGGCGACGTCGTCCATGGCGGAGCCAGGCTACCGGAGACGGGTGGGAACCAGACCTCCGCCCGCTCGCCGTAGCATCACCTCACGACCCTGCCCCGTGGAGGTGCCGTGCTGCTGATCTTCGGTGTTCGCATCCGGTTCCGCACCATCGGCACCGTCGCGTTCTTCTGCCCCCGATGCGGCGGGGATCGCCAGGGCCAGCGCCGGGTCGCCCGCCGGTGGTTCACGCTGTTCTGGCTGCCCGTCGTGCCTCTCGACCAGGTGGGCGAGGTGGTCGAGTGCACCACCTGCCGCACCCGGTTCGAGCCCGCCGTGGCGGAGGCGCCCACCACCGCCGCTCTCTCGGAGATCCTGGGCAACGCGGTCCGGGTGCTGGCCGCGATGGTGGTGCGCACCGGTGACCCCGCCGACCCGAACCTGCGGGCTGCGGCGGTGGTCAACGTGCGACGCGTGGACGAGACCTACGACGACGCCACCCTCGCCGCCGACGCCGCCGCCGTCGATCCGGCGCTGGCCGAGTCGTACGTGGCCCCGCTCGGCGAGGGCCTCCAGGTGTCGGGCAAGGAGCGCTTCGTCGGCGACCTGGTGCGGATCGCCCTGGCCGGCGGCACCGTCACACCTGACCAACGGCGGGTGGTCGACCTGGCCGGGCGAGGCCTCGACCTCACGCCCGCCCACATCACCGGCATCGTCACCAGCGTGGTGGCCGCCCGCACCACCGACCCCGACGCACCCCGGCCCGATCCGCCTGGTCACGGGTAGCTTCGGCCCATGGCCGACCTCACCCTCACCGCCCTCGACGGCACCGCCTTCTCCGCCTATCGGGCTGATCCCACCGGAACACCTCGGGGCGGCGTGGTGGTCGTGCAGGAGATCTTCGGTGTGAACGCCCACATCCGCAGCGTGGTCGACCGCTACGCCGAGGCCGGCTTCGTCGCCGTCGCACCGGCGCTGTTCGACCGCGTGGAGACCGGCGTCGAGCTGGCCTACGACCAGGACGGCGTGGTGCGGGGGCAGGCCATCGCCTGGGACACCCTGACCATCGAGGCGGCCCTCGGCGACGTGACCGCCACCGCCGATCTGCTGGCCTCCGAGCGGGGCGGCCCCGGACGGGTGGGCGTCGTGGGGTTCTGCTACGGCGGGATGCTGGCCGCCGCCGCAGCCTCCCGGGCCTCGGACCATGTGGCCGCCGCGGTGGCCTACTACCCGAGCCGGTCGGCCCAACTCCTGGTGGACGACCGGGCCCGGGTGCCCCTGCTGGTGCACCTCGGCGACGCGGACCAGGGCATCACGCCCACCGATGCCGCCGCGCTCGAGGCACGCTGGCCCACGGCCACCTTCCACCACTACGCGGGGGCCGGACACGGCTTCAACTGCGATCAGCGACCCGGCTTCCACGCCGATGCGGCAGCGCTGGCGTTCGACCGGACCGTGGCGTTCCTGGCCGACCACCTCGCCGGCGCCTGAGGTGCGCGTCCTCATCACGGGTGCCGGATGAGGGCCGGGTGGCGGCTCCGCTGGCCGGTGCCTACTGCGCCACCAAGCACGCGCTCGAGGCCCTGTCGGAATCGCTGTCGTTCGAGGTCGGCCACTTCGGGGTGCGGGTCGTGATCGTCGAGCCCGGCTACATCGCCCCGGGCATGCGCAACCAGGTCCGACACGGCGAGGACGGCACGCCCCACGCCGAGCTGCGCGCCCAGTGGAGCGGCGCGGACGACGTCCCGGTGGGCCCCGCCGGGCGGCCGGGCCCACCGGGCTGGTGGGCGAGGCCATCGCCGCGGCGATCGCCGATCCCGACACGCCGCTGCGCGTGCCGATGGGCACCGACGCCGAGATGGTCCTCGCCGCCAGGGCCTCCCTCGACGACGCCGCCTTCACCGCCACCATGCGCGAGGTGCTCGGCATCACCTGGTGACGCTCGTCGGGGCCGTCGGCCCCTCGAACCTCACGCGCGGAACCGACAGGAACGTCGTTCCCGCACACCACATTCGCTGGGTTGGCGTCAGTCGTAGTACTCGGCGCCGACGTGGGTGATGAGGTCGTCGCCCTTGAGGTGGCGGAGGGTGTTCTTGAGCTTGGTCAGCTGGATGAAGATGTCGTGCTCGGGGTAGATGCCGGGCTGCACGGGCTGCGGGCTCTTCCAGTAGAAGCTCAGCCACTCCTGGACGCCGCTCATGCCGGCTCGCTTGGCGAGGTCGAGGAACAGGGCCAGGTCGAGCACCAGCGGGGCGGCGAGGATCGAGTCGCGGCAGAGGAAGTCGACCTTGATCTGCATCTTGTAGCCGAGCCACCCGAAGATGTCG
>CAZIVZ010000337.1:0-4183 GCA_964542495.1 uncultured Aquihabitans sp. | reverse complement strand
GCAGTCGATCGAGCCGCTCCTCGCCTGGTACCAGCGCGACCTCGACGACGGCCTCATGGACGCGCCCTGGCCCCCCGTCTACCCGAAGCAGCCCAACGAGCCACCCCGCGTCTCCCCCAGCCGCGCCCGCCATCCCGACCCCGACGACACCTGATCCGACGAGGTGCGCGTGCTCAGGGCCGCGTGACGACATCGAACACGCACACCTCGCAGCGCAGTCCGGTCGACCTCACGAGGTGCGCGTGCTCAGGGCCGCGTGACGACATCGAACACGCACACCTTGGAGCAGGGCCGGGGCGCAGCAGGGGCGAGCGTCAGTGGCCTCGGGCGGTGGCGAGGCGGTCGGCGCGAGCAACGAGGTAGGGGGCGTCGATGGCGGCGGCGAGGCCGGGCAGGTCCTCGGTGGGTCCGGTCCAGGCCAGCTCGTCGACCGACTCGACGGTGGGGGCGTCGTAGGCGAGGGTGGCGATCTCGCGGAACAGGAACGCCTCGTCCTTCTGGTGGTGCAGGGTCATGGCCAGCTTGGAGGCGCTGCGGATGGTGAGGTCCCAGTCGTGTGAGTCGCGGGGGATGTCCTCGAGGTGGCCGTAGCGGGCGAGGACGGCGGCGGCCGACTTGGCGCCCCAGCCCGGCAGGCCCGGGAAGCCGTCGGCGGTGTCGCCCACGAGGGCGAGGTAGTCGGGGATGGACTCGGGCGGCACCCCGAACTTGTCACGGACCTCGTCGACCCCGATCAGCTGCTCCTTGCGACGGTCGAACTGGAAGACCTTGCCGCCCACGCACTGGCCGAGGTCCTTGTCGGGCGTGCAGATCAGCACCCGCTCCACGCGCGGGTCGACAGCCGCCACCCGCGCCGCGGCGCCCAGCGCGTCGTCGGCCTCGTACTCGACCATGGCGAACACCACCACGCCGAGCGCCCGCAGCACGTCTTCCACCAGGCCGAACTGCGAGAGCAGCTCGGGGTCCACCTCGGCGCCGTCCTTGTAGCCGGCCCACAGGTCGTTGCGAAACGACGGGATGACGTGATCGGTGGCCACGCCGACGTGGGTGGCACCGTCCTCGAGCATCGACAGCACCGATCCCACCACGCCACGGGTGGCGGCTACCTCTTGCCCGGTGGCGGTGACGTGCGACGGCGCACCGAAGTGGTGGCGGAACAGCTCGTACGTGCCGTCGACCAGGTGGACCTGCATCGGCCCATCCTTGCCGAACGAGCCCGTACCGCACCTCCGCGGGCGGGGGGAGGGAGGCGGAGGTGCGGTACGAGAACCTTGCCGGCCCGGTTCAGCCGGTCGGACGGAGGTGGTGGGCGACGTGGCGCTCGGCGTCTCGGGCACGGTCGGCATCGTCGAACCCGGCCAGTGCCGCCGCCCGCGCCCGTTCGAACACCGGATCGATCTGGAGGACGGGTGTGCCGTCGGCGTCGATGACGACCTCGGCCAGCCCCGCGTCGACGAGCAGGGCCAGCACGGGCAGCGAGTACCGCGACGCCGCCGAGGCACCTGCGTCCGCCTGGCCCACGGGGCTTGGTCGTCGATCTTCCACGACACCAGGATACCACCAGTATGTGAATGGTAAACCCCTCGGCACCTGCGCTTCTGGGCTTTCTGGCCCAGTCGTGGCCCGGTCGACCCGTCGCGACGGTCAGGCTGGGACGGCTCGGCGCCGGCGGACGACGAGGCCCACACCGCCCACGGCGGCCATGGCGGCGGCGAAGGCGGCGATCGACCCCGCACTCGACCCGGCACCCGACCCGTCATCGCCGCTGTCGAGCGACGGGCCACCGGGGGACCCCGGCGGTGCGGCCGCCTGCTCACCGCGGTCGAGTCCCCGCGACGCCACGCGGGCCCCGTCACCGGAGCCGGCCGGGCTCGTCGTCGCCGTCGTCGTCGGCAAGCCATCCTCGCCCGAGGCCGCGAGGACCGTGGTGGCGGTGGCCGCCCCGGCGTCGGCGGTGGTGGTGCTGCTCGACGAGCCCGGCGGGATGGTGGGCTGGCCGGTGGAGGATCCGCTCGTCGAGCCCGCCGAAGCGGTACCGCCCGAGGCAGCCGGCGGCGCGGTGGTGGGCGGTTGGGCAGGGCGGGTGGTCGGGGTGGTGCTGGGCGGCGCCACGGCGGCCGCCGCCTCGTAGCCCTCGGTGGCCCGCCGCGGCGTCGCGCTCGACGCCCCCCAGCGCCACGCCTCCACGTCGCCGTCGCGGACCGTGACGGCCCCGGCCCCCGCCGACGCGTACCGGCCGTTGTGGAAGTAGCCCCAGTACTCGATCGTCTTGCCCAGGCAGTCGGGCGGGTCGTTGCCCACCCCCCGGAGGCGGCAGACGGCCCGGCCCTCACCGGCGTAGATGTCGTACACCGGGGCGAGGCCGGGAATCTGCGCCTTGGCCAGCTCGAGGGCGTCGATGCCCGAGATGGTCCCGGCGAACGAGATGCACGCCGACCAGGGCGCGCCGGACCCGGTGTCGACCACCACCGTGGCCCGCTGGGGGCCGGCCGACGCGACGGGCGCGCCCGACACGGCACGGCACGACGTGCCGGCAGCAGCCGATGCCGCCGGCGCGCCCACCGGGGCCACGAGACCGATCAGGCCGGCGACCAGCCCGACCAGGCCGACGGCGGCGACGCCGAGCGGGCGCACCCGCGGCCGTGGTGCGCCGGGGACGGCCTCAGGCCCGCTCGAGGAACTCACGCGAGCCCGCGATGCCGGCGAGGAGCACCTCGATGCGGGTGGTGGCGAGGCGCTTGGTCCAGTAGGCCCGGCCGGCGGCGTCGGCCGAGCGGCCCAGGAGCTCCTGGTAGGCGGCGTCCACCTGCTGGCGGCGGTACTCGGTGCTGGCCACGAGGCTGCGCGCCACCTGCTCGACCGGCACGCCCTTGGTGAGGCGCCCGATCCAGTAGGCCCGGCCGGCGGGCTCGGGGCTGCGGCCGAGCACGGCCTCGTAGGCGGCGTCGACGAACGTGGGCGTGGTGCCGCCGGCGAGGCGGTAGAACTCGGCCGAGCCGGTGAGCCGGGAGAGCATCTCGGGTCGGGAGATCGTGAGCAGCTTCTGCGACCAGAACGCCTGGCCGGCCGGATCGATGGCTCGCCCGAAGGCCTGGACGAACAGGTCGGCGGCGGCGGCCTCGCGCCCGTACGACGAGGTGAGCACGGCGGTGGCCGCCTTCACCCGTCGGCCGGCGACGGCCACGTTGGGCCCGAGCGCGTCGGACGCCACCCCGGCGGCCGCGGTGGCGGGCGTGGCGTCGGGCGAGCCGAGCGTGCGAGCCAGGCGGGTGGTGAAGCTGCGGTGCTCCGCGTCGAGGAACCACTGGCGGGACAGGGCCTGGACCGCCTGGCTGGTGGAGAAGGTGTTGACGCCCGACGCGTCGTTGGGGCTCTTGATCCGACCGGTCGAGGCGTCCTGCTGCGAGGCGAGCCACGAGTACGGGTTGCCGAACGGCACGGCCACGCGCACCACATCGAGCCCGGCGATCCACGACGATCCGCTCACGTCGAGGCGCAGGGCGCTGAGCGCCAGTGCGGCCACGGCCGTGGCGTTGGGGTCGTCGGACCCGAAGGCCTGCCACGCACCGGTGGGCCGCTGGCGGCGGGCGAGGTAGGTGACGCCCTTCTTCACGCTGGCGTCGCCCACCTTCCGGCCGGCGGCATCGAGCGCGAGCAGGGCGAGGGCGGTGGTGTCGACGTCGTCGCTCGTGGCCTTGGAGACGCCCGTGTAGTCCCAGGAGCCGTCGGTGTTCTGAGCGGCCACGATCTGGTCGACGAGCTTCGCCGGGACGGGGTCTCCGTTGCCGGCCAGCGCGACGGCGGCGTAGAGGAGGCCGTTGAACTGGGCGCCGAAGTCGTAGGTGCCATCGGCCTCGCGGTGCAGGTCGACCCGACCGAGCAGGTCGACGGCATCGGGGCTGTCGTTCGAGGGATCGAAGTCGGTGCTCGACAGGCCGAGGGGCTGGGCCACGAGGGCGGCCACCTTGGCGGCGCGGGCGCCGGCGGCGTTGGAGGTGAGGTCCGGGTCGTCGTCGATCAGGTCGTCGAGCACGTCGAGCGGGTTCTTGCCGCCCTTCACCAGGGCGGTGACCGCGCTGCGCGCCGCGACGGCGTCCCAGCCCGAGCCCGTCTGGGCGGCTGCGGCCAGGGCGAACACGGCGTCAGGGGTCTCGAACCCGGCGAACTGCGCCACCTCGAAGCT